>JBJOMF010000219.1:0-5768 GCA_046052505.1 Bacteroidota bacterium
AGGCGAAGGGGAAATTACTGGCCCCGAAAACGACTACAGGGCCGATAGGAACCAGCATCTTGCGGATATCCGGTTTGGGAGGATTGCGATCCGGTATGGCGGTATCGATACGCGCCTCCAACCAGTCGCCCTGCACACAGGCTGTAGCGTAGCTGTTGAGCTGAAAGATGGTCCGGACCCGCTCATTTCGGAGCCGGGCCTCCGGAAGGTGGGTCTCCTTCATGGCTATTCGTATCAAGGCGTCACCGGCATCTTCGAGGCCGGATGCGATCGCACGCATGAACGCAGCCCGTTCGCTACGGGAGCGATCACGAAAGGCATGAAAGGCTTTCCAAGCCTGTTCGATCGATTGATGGATCTCTTCAGGGGTAGCATCCCGGACCATAGTGATGGGTTTAAGGAAGGAATCCCGGAGGGGTCTGCTCCAGGGCTTTCCGGATGATCGTTTCAACCCGCTCCCGTTCATCATCGGGCAGTTCCAGCCGCGGTGCCCGTACCCGGGCATGGCCGATTCCATTGACCGCTGTGGCCAATTTGATGTATTGAACAAGCTTGGGGTGTATGTCCAGTTCCAGCAAGGGCATGAACCAGCGGTACAGCATTCGGGCCTCGCTGATGCGACCGGCCTGTGCCAATCGGTACAGAGCGACCGTTTCCCCCGGAAAGGCACAAACCAGGCCGGCTACCCATCCATCGGCTCCCAGCAGGAGTTCCTCCAGTGCCAAGGTATCGACTCCGCAGAGGATCCGGAAGCGGTCTCCGAACCGGTTGCGCATCCGGGTTACATTGGTTACATCCCGCGTACTTTCCTTGACGGCCTGAATGGTGGCACAGTCCCGTAACGCATCGAACATATCCAGGGTCACTTCGATCTTGTAGTCCACGGGATTATTGTACAGCATGATGGGCAGATCGGTCGCGGTCGCTACGGTCCGAAAATAAGTGACCGTCTCCAGGTGATCGCTCCTGTACCGCATCGGCGGCAACAGCATCAGACCTTGTGTACCCCAGGAGTGGGCCAGCTCCGATTGCCGTACCGCCTCCCGGGTACTGCCTTCGGCGATATTCAGGATAACAGGGATGCGGCCGCTGATATGATCGAGTGCGGTTTTGACCAGCATCTCCTTTTCAGCGATTGTCAGCGTACTTGCTTCGCCCAGCGTTCCGCCCAGAACCACGGCGTGCACACCGGCCGCGAGTTGTGCATCGAGATTCTTTCGGAACATCGGCAGGTCCAATTCATCAGACGGAGTGAATGGGGTCGTTAGGGCAGGATAGATACCGGTCCAGTCGGGTCTCATGGCTGTTGTTTAATCGGAAGGCATGGTTTGCCTACGGACATAATCGTAGATGCAGGTCTGAGCGGAACGCACCTCGCCCTTTTCCGGAGGCAACCTATGGTTGATGGCGGCGCCGGATTCCGGTTCGGCGACCAGCTGCACCGCTTTGGCACGATCGGTCAGTTGGCATTGCAGGATGGTCTCCAGCTCGGCGCACAGCGCGTTGTCATAGATCGGGAAGCAAACCTCGATCCGGCTGTGCAGGTTCCGGTTCATCCAGTCGGCACTGCCCATATAATATTCGGGCGTCCCATTATTCCGAAACACGAATACCCGGGCATGTTCCAGGTAGCGGTCCACAATACGTGTCACGGTGATGTTCTCACTCTGGCCTTCAAGACCGGGCGCGAGGGAGCAGATGCTTCGTACCAGCAACTGCACCTTCACACCGGCCCGGCTCGCCTTGTACAATTTGTCGATCATCGCACGTTCCTGCAGGTTATTCACTTTGATGATAATACCGGCAGGTTTGCCTTCACGGGCATGAGCGATCTCCCGGTCGATCAACTGACCGAAGCGCTTGACCAAATTGAACTGAGAGACCAGCAGGTGCCGGAAGGGGATCTTCCCATAGTCCCCCGGCTGCTTTCGACTCTGCAGGTAGTCAAAGACCCAGCTAAGCTCCTGCCCGAACTCAGGCTGGCTGCTGAACAGAACATGGTCGGTATAGAAGCGGCCGGTCGACTCATTGAAGTTCCCCGTGGCCATGAAGGAGTAATCACGTACCTCCTGCTGCGATATCCGCCGCACAAGGGCCACTTTGGCATGTACTTTCAGCCGAGGGATGCTGTTGATGATCCGCACGCCGGCAGCTTTCATCTTCTTCGACCATTTCAGGTTATTGGCTTCATCAAAGCGGGCCTTGAGTTCCACGAAAACGGTGACCTTCTTCCCGTTGCGGGCCGCGCTGATCAACGCATTCACGATGTGGGAATCGGCCGCGACCCGATAGAGGGTCACATAGATCTCACGCACATTGGGGTCGATGGCCGCCTCATTGAAGAACCGAAGAATATAATTATATGAGTGGTAAGGCAGGTGCAACAATTTCTCGCCCGCATCGATGCACTGGAAGATCGATCGCCGGTTATCGAAGCCCGGATGCGGTACGGAGGGCCAGGGCATATAGGTCAGTTTCCCGCGCTGCGGGTTCGGTAGGGACCCCAGGTCACGCAGGTTGTGATAACGCCCTCCTTCCACCATCTCGGCTTCCCGCAGCAAGAAAAACGGGCGGATGAACTCCCGAACTTCAACGGGCATCTCCTTGTCGAACAGCATCCGGGTGGCGTGACCGGCATCCCTTTTCTCAAGTTGCTTCTCGATCTTTTCCGCAATGTCCCCTGCGAACTCATCCTCGAGGTTCATTTCCGCATCCCGGGTGAGTTTGACGCTGTAGGCGCCGTGGATGATAAACCCGGGGAACACCTCGGCCAGATTCAGCCGAACCACATCGTCCAGGAAGATCAGATAATGGTCATCGCCAAGCATGGGCAGTTCTGAGAATCGGGGCAGGTTCGCTGAGGGGATATTGAGCAGTGCGTAGCGTCGCTCACCCGGCATTTCGGCCGATTCGATATCGACGATGAAGTAAAGGGCGTTATTCTCGAGAAAAACGGCCGCCTGATTCTCCCGCTGAAGCAGCAAGGGCTGCAGGAAGGACAGAACGCGTGAGAGAAAATACTCACGGACCGTTTCCACATGTTCGGAGCGTACAGGATCCCCGTAATACAGGCAAATGTGATTCTCCCGAAGGGCCGGTAACACCTGCTTGGTCAGTATCTGACCGAAAGTTTCCTGATGGGCCTGTACCAGGGCCTGGACCCTGGGTACCAGATCTTTGGGATATTCCTCCCGCAAGAACGTCTTTTTGGCCTCGATACTGGTGAACGCGAAGATAGAGGGCATGCGTACCCGGAAAAACTCGTCGAGATTGGACGAGAAGATCGAGAGAAAGGATATCCGGCTGTACAGGGGAACTGCAGGATCGGCAGCCTCCATCAGCACCCGCTCATTGAAGCTCAGCCAGCTCAGGTCGCGGTTCAGGTACTTGTATTTTTCATCTCCCATACAGCAAGGGTTTGAGACGAACTAAGATAGGTGATTTGCCCCTTGCCGCCTAATGCGATAACGACAGCGAGAGGCTGACGGCGGTCATGCACCGGTCACGGAACCCGGGGTAATTTGCCTCTGACAACCTCCCTGCGCAACGGGCCGCTGTATCTTTACGTAAATCATTGCCAATGACCCCCCTCCAGAGCATACAAACGGAAGTGGATGCCGCCTACCTATATGGCCAGCTGGCCGCACACGAGGAAGACGCGAAGGTCGCGGGTATCTTCCGTGAAATGAGCGAAATCGAAGAAGCCCATGCCCGGGCATTCCTTTCAAGTCATTCCATGCCCGACGACCGCATGCCGCGTCCCTCGTTCCGGGCCCGGATACTGAACCGCATCGGGCACCTCTTCGGATATGATTATGTCCTTGGCGTATTGATGGACACGGAAAAAAGTCTGTCCAATGCCGTCATCCAGCAAAAGAAAAAAGCCCGCGAAAGTCTAACCGGATCGGAAGTCAACCACGTAAAGGTGCTTCGCGGGCTGCTCGACCGGGCCGAGGTATCGGGCAGTACCATCGCACGTTTCGAAACAAGGCACCGGTCGGTGGGGGGCAATGCCCTGCGGGCGGCGGTGTTGGGAGGTAACGACGGACTTGTATCCAATTTCAGTCTGGTGATGGGCGTGGCCGGTGCCACCCATGGGGGGAGCGGCGTGTTGCTGGCGGGACTTGCGGGCCTGTTGGCAGGGGCGCTATCCATGTCGCTGGGTGAATGGATCTCCGTGAAAAGCTCACAGGAACTGTACGAAAACCAGATGGCCATAGAGATGCAGGAACTGGAAACCAGCCCGGAAAATGAACGACGGGAACTGGAGCTGATCTATAAGGCCAAAGGGATCCCGGAGGAACAGGCGCGGGAAATGGCTGCGGCCATATTGCGCGATCCCGCCCATGCACATGAGGTGCTGGTTAAAGAGGAGCTGGGCATCAATACAGAGGAACTGAGAGGGTCGGCCTTCGAAGCGGCCCTGTATTCGTTTTTCCTTTTCGCCATTGGAGCCATCCTGCCGGTATTCCCCTTCTTTTTCCTGAGCGGCACCCCGGCGATCCTCGTCAGCGCAGCAGCCAGTGCTGCCGGTCTTTTCGTCATTGGTGCGGCGATCACCCTGTTCACCGGACGCAGTTTCTGGTATTCGGGTGTCCGTCAGGTCTTATTCGGACTCGCAGCGGCCGCCATCACGTACGGGATCGGCAAATGGATCGGCGTGAGCCTGGGTTGAACCGGAACGGGTTCAGACCAGCTCCCCTTCCAGATCGAAATCGTACGCCTTGGTGATACGCACCTGCACGAATTCGCCGATAGGCAGTGATCGGTCCGACCGCACGACCACCTCATTGTCCACCTCGACGGAGTCCATCTCGGTGCGGCCGATATAGCGACCGGCCTCTTTTTTATCGATCAGTGTCTTGTACACCTTACCCACCCTCGTTTGGTTGAGTTCCAGCGAGATCTCCTGCTGCAGTTCCATGACCTCCCGTGCACGGCGCTCCTTCTCTTCGGCCGGCACGTCATCGGAGAGAGCATGGGCCGATGTTCCCTCCTCGTGAGAGTAGGAAAAGATACCGACACGATCGAAGCGTTGCTGCTGCAGGAATTCTTTCAACTCCTCCACATCATCGAGGGTTTCTCCCGGAAAACCGGCGATCAGGGTGGTCCGGAGGCAGATGCCCGGCACTTTTTCACGGATGACCGCCAGCAGTTCTTCCATCTGCGAACGGGTGATCTGGCGCTTCATCGCCTGCAGCATACGGTCGGATGCGTGCTGCAGGGGCATATCCAGGTAGTTGCAGATGTTGGAACGCTCGCGCATGACATCGAGGACCTCCACCGGAAAACGGGCGGGATAGGCATAGTGCAGGCGGATCCACTCCAGCCCTTTCACATCTGCCAGCCGGTGCAGCAATTCCGAAAGCTGGCGCTTCTTATACAGGTCCAATCCGTAATACGTCAGCTCCTGTGCAATGAGCAGCACCTCCTTTACCCCCTTTTTCACAAGCGACTCGGCCTCCCGGACCAGCTCCTCGACCGGGCGGCTGCGGTGCGAACCGCGCATGAGCGGAATGGCACAGAAAGAACAGGTGCGGTTGCATCCTTCCGCGATTTTCATATAGGCATAGTGCCGTGGGGTGGCCAGCAGCCGCTCACCAAGCAGTTCAGCCTTATAGTCGGCTTCGAGGGTCTTCAAAATGAGTGGCAACTCCATGGTACCGAACCAGGCGTCCACTTCGGGTATCTCCGTCTCCAGCTGCCCGCGGTAGCGCTCGCTCAGGCACCCGGTAACATATACTTTCTCTAGCTTACCGCGACGCTTC
>JBJOMF010000220.1:0-3842 GCA_046052505.1 Bacteroidota bacterium
AAAATTACTACTTCGTTGTATGGCTAAAATAAATGTTTCACAATCAATGCGCTCAGATGTCGGTTGAGGTGACAAAACGGCCGGATCGGCAGCACCGGTCCGATTGGTCGGAAATTTGTTATTATTGAACCAATAAATACCGAAATCTATGATGATGTCTAATGAGATTTTTGTGGTGTCCCTGGTCTTTTTGGGGATCAGCTTTTTGGTGTCGGCCGTCCTGAAAAGCAAGTTCACCCAATATGCCAAGATCGGCCTGTCCAGCGGGCTGACCGGCCGGGAAGTGGCGGAGAAAATGCTGCGGGAGAACGGCATACACGATGTGCAGGTGATCTCCGTGGACGGGTTTTTGTCGGACCACTATAATCCGTTGAAAAAAACGGTGAACCTGAGTCCCGATGTCTTTAATGGCACCAGTGTTTCGGCCGCCGCGGTGGCCGCCCATGAGTGTGGCCATGCCATCCAGCATGCCACCCGCTATGGCCCCCTCATGTTCCGCAGCCGTATGGTCCCTGCAGTGCAGGTGAGTTCCATGATCGTCAACTGGGTGCTGCTGGCCGGAATGATCGTGGTAGCCACGACCAATAACCCTACGGTACTCCTGATCGGCATTATCGCCATGAGTATAACCGTGCTGTTCACCCTTGTGACCCTGCCGGTCGAGTTCGATGCGAGCAAACGTGCCCTGGCCTGGTTGGATCACACGAACGTGACCAACCCACAGGAACATCCCAAGGCCAAAGATGCACTAAAATGGGCCGCCACCACCTACGTGGTTGCTGCATTAGCCGCTGTGGTTCAATTGGTTCAGTACATTCTTATTTATCTAGACAGCCGAGATCGGTCTTGACGACCGTTTCCTTTTTAAAGCCGCGCCAACCAGCGCGGCTTTTTTTTGTTAAATCTTAGTTAAGAAGATATTTTCGCTAGGATTTGAGTGCTCAGGCAGATGCCGGAACCCTGTTCCAGATTGAGGATACTCTGATTCCGGCAACGAACGATTAACAAAAACCAAAACTTCAGTCATGCAAAAACGGCTCTTGCAACTCGTTTCCCTGCTTCTGATCTCCTGCACGGTGTTCGCACAGAACATCACCGTTTCGGGAAAGGTCACGGATGAAGCAGGAAGCCCGCTGCCCTCGGCATCGGTGCAGATCAAAAACTCCCGTTCCGGTGCCACCACCGACGCACAGGGATCCTACACCATCAGTGCAGCACCCGGAACCGTGCTGGTCATTTCAGCGGTCGGGTATGAGAACAAAGAGGTGACCGTACGGGGCACCACCTTGAATGTCAGCCTGACGGCCGATACGCGCGCCCTTTCCGAAGTGGTGGTAACAGGTTTCGGAGGTGCTCAGATCAAAAAGGACCTCACCGGCAATATCGCCCGGGTGAAAGGCAAGGACATCGAATTCATGCCGACTCCCAGCGTGGATGCGGCTCTCCAAGGCAAGGCGGCCGGTGTGTTCGTGAACAGCCAGTCCGGTAAGCTGGGTCAGGCCGTAACGGTACGGGTGCGGGGTAACTCCTCCATCAGTGCCAGCAGCCAACCCCTTTATGTATTGGACGGAGTGCCCATCACCTCGAACGACCAGAGCAGTTATGGCGGTGACATGAATCCGCTGACCGACCTGAACCCGAATGATATCGAATCCATCGAAGTGCTGAAAGACGCTTCGGCCGGTGCCATCTACGGTTCCCGCGCCGCCAACGGGGTCGTGCTGATCACCACCAAGCGCGGTAAGGCCGGGAAGACCTCTGTTTCCTTCAATATTCAAACTGGTTACAGCGAAGCCACCCGTCGTGTCGAGATGCTGAACTCCCAGCAATATGCTGAACTGATCCTCGAAGGGGCTGCCTACCGCGACAACCTCGCCGGTATCCCCACCAATGACCCGAATAGCTGGACGTCTTATGTGAAGAATGATGTCATGGATTACTACAGCTACGGGCAGTGGACGACTGATCCCAATCGTACCTACGACTGGCAGGATGTGGTGTTTCAGAGAGGCCCGTATCGTCAGGCCGACCTCCAGATACGCGGGGGTACTGCCACGACCAAGTTCTTCTCCTCGTTCCAGCACCTCGACCAGACAGGCACCATCGTGGGAAATAATATGATCCGTTCCTCTGGCCGACTCAACCTGGACCAAAAGGCAAACGATTGGCTCGACCTGGGAGTGTCGCTCAGTCTGACACGTACCTACAACAGAAGGCTTCCGGATGACAACGCCTTCTCCAACCCCCTGCAGGCCGTGGCCCTCATGCCCATGACTCCCTTCATCGATCCCACGACCGGACTCGATGCGGGGACCCCTCCGGGTGACGTGAATATCCCGTTGTATTACAACCCGCTGCTGACTGTGAAGTATGCCAAGTACACCCAGGAGGTCTATCGTACTTTCGGTAATACGTATCTGCGTGCCAAGCTGCTGCCAGGGCTGACCTTCCAGACGGAATTCGGCATCGATTTCCTCAGCCAAAACGAAGAGGGTTACTTCCAATCGCAGACAGTACGCAACCAAACCCGGGCCGTACGGGGCGTGGGTTCCAACACCGGTGCCTTCATCACCAACTACAATACGAATAGCTATTTCACCTATACCATGGCCAAGAAGGATCACAACCTGAATGCGACCCTGGGGATGCAATACCAGCAGTCGCAGGCCAAATACAATTTTACCGAGGGCTTGGATTTCCCTTCGAACTCCTACACGAAGATCGCAAGTGCAGCCACCAAGTCGGGCGGTAGCTCCTCGCAGACGGACTTCCGCTTCCTGTCTTACTTCCTGCGGGCGAACTACATCTTCAAGCAGAACTACCTGCTTTCCGCCAGCGGCAGGATCGATGCCTCCTCGCGCTTTGGTAAAAACTCCCGTCAGGGTTTCTTCCCGGCCTTGTCCGCCGGATGGATCCTCTCGAATGAGAAATTCATGGACCGGTTCAATTTCGTCAGCTTCCTGAAATTGCGCACCTCCTACGGGGTCGTGGGTAATGCCGAGATCGGTAACTTCCCCCAGCTTGGTCTCTTCTCAGGGGATGCAGGCTATGCCGGAGCAGCCGGTCAGCGCCCCTCCCAGCTGAGCAATCCCGACCTGCAGTGGGAACGTACGGCACAGTTCGATGCCGGGATCGACTTCGGGATCTTCAACAACCGGATCACCGGGGAGATTGATTATTATGTGAAGAAGACCGACGGTCTGCTGCTCAACGTGAACGTACCCGCCACCACCGGTTTCAACAGTGTTGTAAAGAACGTGGGTAAGCTGGAGAACCGCGGCTGGGAAATCGTGATCAACAGCCAGAACCTGACCGGTGCCCTCAAATGGACCACCAGCCTGAACATGGCCTTCAACAAGGGGAAGGTTACTGACATCAAAAAGCAAATCATTGAAGGCGGTGTGAGCAGCATGAACCGCGTTGAGGAAGGATACAACGTGGGGGTATTCTACACGGTGGAATTTGCCGGTGTGGATCCCGCGAACGGGAATGCCCTTTTCTACAAGAATACCAAGAATGCGGATGGTTCCTTCGACCGCACCACGACCAGCAATTACAGTGAGGCACAGCGTGTCGTAGTTGGTGATCCCAACCCCGATATGATCTTTGGTCTCACCAATAACTTCTCGTACAAGAATTTCGACCTGACCATCTTCTTCAACGGGGTTCAGGGCAACCAGAACAACATCTACGGGATGGGTCGTTATTCCTCCGCCAGCATGCTGTACGAGGATAACAACACCGCCGATCAGATGCGCCGCTGGCAGAAGCCCGGTGATGTTACCGATATCCCCCAGGTACGTCTGTACCGCGTGAATGGTTCGCAGGCCAGCAGCCGCTAT
>JBJOMF010000221.1:0-14775 GCA_046052505.1 Bacteroidota bacterium
CGGCATGGTGGGGCGGGGTGAATCCAAAATGAAAGGATTCAGACCGTTGCGTCGTAGGACCGGATTGTACCGGAGCAGGGGCCAGTGTCCGGACGCCACGGCGCCGTGCTGCTGATCCAACCCATCCTTCAGGTCATATCCGTGTGCGATGCAATGGCTATAGGCGAGTATCAGTGAGGGCCCCTCATAGGATTCCGCCTCCCGCATGGCCAAGAGGGTCTGTTGCGGATTGGCACCGAAGGCCACTCGTGCCACATACACATTACCATAGGACATCGCCTGCAAGGCCAGGTCCTTCTTTCCAACGGTCTTTCCTCCTGCAGCAAATTTAGCGGTGGCAGCCGTGGGGGTGGCTTTGGACGACTGCCCGCCTGTATTGGAGTAAACTTCCGTATCCAACACAAGGATATTGATGTTCCTACCACTGGCCAGAGCATGATCCAGGCCGCCATAACCGATATCATAGGCCCATCCGTCACCTCCCACCAGCCATATACTCCTTCGCACCAGCTGATCCGCTACGGACAGCAACTGTCGGGCCGAGGGCGTGTCGAGGGACTGGAGCTTCCCCTTCAGTAATTCGACTCGGGCACGCTGTTCGACCAGCTCAGATTCCCTTTCTTGAGAAGACCCCATTAGCTCATCGACAAACGACTCCCCCAGCGTCTCCTTCATACCCCGCAATAAGTGACGAGCCATCTCCAATTGCTTATCGGCCGTGATCCGCATACCAAGACCGAACTCCGCATTGTCCTCGAACAGGGAATTGCTCCACGCTGGGCCGCGACCCTGCTGGTTCTTTGTCCATGGCGTAGTGGGGAGATTACCCCCGTAAATGGATGAGCATCCTGTGGCATTTGCCACCAGCAGGCGGTCGCCGAACAACTGTGAGAGCAACTTGAGATACGGCGTCTCACCGCAACCGGCGCAGGCTCCAGAAAACTCAAAGAGCGGCTCCAGGAACTGCGCACCATGTACGGTAGAAAAATCGATCCGTGAACGGTCATTCCATGGGAGATTTTCAAAGAAATCGATGGAGCAGCGTTCCTGCTGTAGGATCGGAGCTTTCTCCCCCATATTGATCGCCTTGCGCCCGGGATCGATAGGGTCGGTGACCGGACAGGCTTCCACACAGAGGTCGCAACCGGTACAGTCTTCGAGATAAACCTGAAGAGTATACTTCGTTTCCGGAAATCCCCGAGCGTTGATGGGTGCCGACTTGAATGCAGCGGGCGCTTTTTCAAGGAAATCATTATGATAGAATTTCGCCCGGATGACACTGTGCGGGCAAACATAAGAACAGTTACCGCACTGGATGCAGGTGTTCGGATCCCAGACCGGAACGCGGTCGGATATATTGCGTTTCTCCCAACGGGTGGTGCCACTGGGATAGGTACCGTCCACGGTCATACGGCTGACGGGGATCGTATCGCCGTGGCCGGCCATCATTTGAGCGGTCACTTCCTTCACAAATTCCGGTGCGGTTTTCGGAACGGTCAACAGTTCAAGCGCTGCAGCCGTTACCGATGTGGGATAATGTACCTCATGCAAATGGTCCAGGGTAGCGTCGACGGCCTTGAAGTTCTGCTCGATCACCTCCCGACCCTTTTTGAAATAGGTCTTTTCGATAGCCTTCTTAATCTGACCGATCGCCTCCTCCCGTGGCAGGACGCCGGACAACGCAAAATAGCAGGTCTGCATGATCGTATTGATCCGTCCGCTCATACCCGTTTGACGTGCTACCGCGGTCGCATCGATCACATAGAGGTGCATTTTCTTATCGATGATCTGCTGCTGAACCTGTCCGGGAAGCCGGTCCCACACCGTATCGTGGCTATAGGGGCTGTTGAGCAGGAAGGTGGCCCCATCACCTGCGAACGGGAGCATTTCCACCTTCTCAACGAAGTTGAACTGATGGCAGGCGATGAAATCAGCCTTTGTGATGAGGTAGGGAGCCTGTATGGGCCGGGGCCCGAAACGCAGGTGCGACACGGTTCGGGCGCCGGATTTTTTGGAATCATAGACAAAATAGCCCTGTGCATAGCGGTCCGTATTCTCTCCGATGATCTTGATGGTGTTCTTGTTGGCACCTACGGTCCCATCGGCACCCAGACCGAAAAAAAGTCCCTGCCGCCACTCCGATTCATTGAGCCGGAAGGAGGCATCATATGTGAGGCTCGTATACGTTACATCGTCGTGGATCCCTATGGTGAATCCGTTACGGGGATCCGGTTTCAGCAATTCATCGTAAACGGCTTTCGCCATGGCAGGGGTGAATTCCTTGGACGATAATCCGTACCGGCCTCCAATGATCCGGGGAAGGGCCGAAATGGATCCTTGCTGGTAGGCGGTCACCAGGGTAGCCAGCACGTCTTGATACAGCGGTTCACCGGCGGCACCCGATTCTTTGGTACGATCGAGAACGGCGATCGACCGAATGCTGGCGGGCAATTCACGTATCAGGTGTTGCAGTGAGAAGGGACGGTAAAGCCTAACACGTATCACACCTGTCTTTCGACCGGAGGCATTCAATGCGTTCACGGTCTGTTCCACGGTTTCACTGCCCGACCCCATGAGAATGGCTACCTCCGTTGCGTCGGGTGCACCGGCGTATTCGAAAGGGCGGTAGGTACGTCCGGTTCTCTTGGCGAATGCCTCCAATACCTCATCGAGGATCGATGGAAAGCGCCGGTAGAAGGGATTCACCGTTTCGCGTCCCTGAAAGTACACATCGGGATTCTGGGCCGTACCGCGGATGAATGGATGCTCGGGGTTGAGGGCCCTGGAGCGGTGGGCGATGACGAGCTCATCCGGTATCAGCGCCCGGATCTGTGCATCGCTGAGCAATTCGATCTTGTTCACTTCGTGTGAGGTACGGAATCCGTCGAAGAAATGCAGGACAGGGATCCGGGAACGGAGGGAGGTAGCCTGTGCGATCAGGGCGAAATCATGTGCCTCCTGCACGGAGGCTGATGCGATCATGGCAAAACCGGTGGTACGGGCGGCCATCACATCCTGGTGATCGCCGAAGATGGACAGTCCCTGTGCGGCCAGTGACCGGGCCGCTACATGGAAAACCGCCGGAGTGAGCTCCCCAGCGATCTTGTACATGTTGGGCAGCATCAGCATCAGTCCCTGTGAGGCCGTGAAGGTGGTGGTGAGTGATCCGGTCTGCAAGGCGCCATGCACGGTCCCGGCAGCACCGCCTTCACTTTGCATCTCGATGACTTCAGGCACCTGGCCCCAGATATTGGTCACCCCGTTGGAGGCCCACTCATCGGCGAGTTCTGCCATGGCGGAAGAAGGTGTTATCGGATAGATGGCACAGACCTCATTGATCCGATAGGCGACGTAGGCGGCGGCCTCGTTGCCATCGATCGTGGCGACCATGCGTTTTTCAGCTGCCATGGGAAATCGATTTTACAGGTTCAGGTATCATTTCTATGGCGTGGCAGGGACATTGCTCGTAACAGACGGCACAGCCCGTACAGGCATCGTAATTGAACCGATATCGGTTGCCTTTGCCTAATTGGATAATGGCCTCTTCAGGACAGGCCCCGAAACAACCATCGCATTCAAAGCAGTTCCCGCAACTGAGGCAACGCTGCGCCTCGTAACGCGCCTCGGATGCGGTGAGTCCGGTGATCACCTCGTCAAAACTCTTGACCGCAACGGACGGATCCAGACGAACCTGCTCCTTCCGGGGCGCCTCCGTACGATACCACATATGAAGTTTTCGATAGCCGGCCGTCGGGTGCTTCTCCGGTTTTTGATAGGGAAGATCCCGGAGGTATCCATCGATGTAACGGGCCGCCTTCTTCCCGTGACCGATCGCGATGGTCGCACTTCGGTTCTCGCCGGGAAGCATGTCGCCACCGGCAAAGACTCCCCCGGCACCGGTCATGCGAGCGCCATCTATGAGCACGGTACCGTCCGTATTGACCTGCAGGCCCGGTACCGTGCGGAGGAATCCGGCATCCACTTCCTGTTGCCAGGCGTCGATGATCACGTCTGCCGGCACCGTTTCAGTCGCCCCGGTTCCGATGACTTTCCCTTTCTCAACTTTCATCGCCTCGAGGGTAAGGGTACTGTTCGATGCAGAAGTGATGGAGCGAAGGAGTCGGACCTGTACGCCCTCGGCGATCGCATCCTCCGTTTCGTAATCATAGGCTGGCAGCAGCTTTTTATCACCCGGGAAATACACCGTAGCCTCGGAGCCGAAGCGTTTCAGGATACGGGCGATGTACATTGCGAGTTTACCGCCGCCATATACGGCGACCATCTTTCGAATAAACGGCGATGGATTCTCCGTTGCGGTACGAAAGAATTCGAAAGCATCCGTACGGTAGACGGTCGTATCGACCGGAAAATCCGCCCGGCGTATCCGCTGAGCACCTACGGAGAGATAGACCGCATCAAACCGACCTGCCTGCTTCTCCAGCATCAGATCCCGGACCTGGTAATTCAGCCGGATGATCACCCCCATGTTGACCAGACGGTCCACCTCAGCGTCCAGCACCTCCCTGGGCAGGCGGTATTTGGGAACACCGGTCCAGAGCAAGCCACCCGGATGTTTTCCCGCATCATACACCGTTACGGCATGTCCCATTCGGGCCAGGTGATAGGCTGCGGAAAGCCCCCCCGGACCGGCACCCACGACCAACACCCGTTTACCGGATGCGGACGCCACGGGCCCCGCCTGCCACTTGTTCCGGATGGCCTCATCACCGATGAAGCGCTCGACTGCATGAATGTTCACCGTTGAATCTATATGATTCCGGTTGCAGCCGGTTTCGCATGGCTTTACACAGATCCGGCCCATGACGGCAGGAAACGGATTATCCATCAGGATCTGCTGAAAAGCCCCATGTACATCGCCCGCCTGAGCTAGTGCCAGCCAAGCCTGGATATTCTCCCCTGCCGGACAGGCGCTGTTGCAGGGGGGCATGAAGTCGATGTACACGGGACGTCGTTGACGGAGATGACCCGTTCCTTCCGTATGCGTGAGGAGATCGACGGGTCGGGTGATATCGTTGGGTGGCATGGGCGTTCGTTTCAACGTATGGCGGGGATCGTATGAGTGACCGTACACCCCGAAAACGTTGAAAAGTAGTACGAGCCCCGGATGCCTGAGTTGATGCAGTTCAAGGGTCTGCCTGATTCCCATCATGACCTTACGGTCGGGCCATCAAAAAGTAAGGGTATCATGATGGGGCTCCCTCAGGAGTCCTACCTGATCGAGTGCCTGGTCCAGATCCCAGATGATATCGGCGTAGTGTTCAAGACCAACGGACAGGCGGATCATCTTCGGAGTGATCCCACACAGGGTTCTTTCAGCCTCCGGGACATCGGCGTGCGTCATGGTGGCCGGATGTTCGGCCAGGCTTTCGGTGCTGCCCAGGCTGACGGCCAGTTTCACCAGCTTCAGGTGATTCAGGAACCAGAAGGCCTCCCGTTCTCCCCCCCTGATATCGAAACTGAGCATGGCGCCCTTCCCCAGGCATTGTTTCCGGTAAATGGCATACTGCTCGGGGCTCTGGTGCTCCAGAAAGCCGGGGTAATAGATCCGTTCGACCAACGGATGTTCCCGAAGCCATTCGACAATCCGTTCCGCGTGGAAGGCCTGCTGCTCCATGCGCACTTTCAATGTCTCCAGGCTGCGCAGTAACAACCAGCCGGTATGCGGATCGATCCCGTTCCCAAGGAAGGTGCGCAGGGTCTTTACACGTTGCACGAGTCGGGAAGGACCCAGTACGGCCCCTGCGATCACATCACTGTGGCCACCGATGTACTTGGTGGCCGAATAGAGTACCAGATCCGCTCCGAGACTTAGCGGATGCTGCCACAGGGGGCCCATGTAGGTATTGTCCACGGCCAGTATCACCGTTTTCTTCGAACGGGAAAAGCGACGGGCGAGCCGGGCACAGCGTTCGATATCGATCAGTTCATTGGTCGGATTGGCAGGGGTTTCAACATAGATCATAGCGAGTTTCTCGGCCCCGCCGGACCGTTGCAGGAGATCGACGATCTCTGCATCGGTAGCCTCCGGCCGAAAGGAGATGGCTTGGATGTCGAACCGAGAGAGGATCTGGTGTATGAAGTGATGGGTGCCCCCGTATAGTGGCTGACTGTACAGCAGAAGATCTCCGGGGTTCAGGAATTCGAGCATCACCGTGGTGATGGCACTCATCCCGCTGGCGAATGCAGCGCAATCCTCTGCGCCATCCCATAATTTAAGACGTTGCTCCAAGACCTCCATGTCCGGATGATTGATTCGGCTGTATATGAGTCCCGTTCGCTCCCGCTTGTGGCGTTTCCGGTGCCCGTAGGCGACCTGAAAGAAGGCCTTCCCCTCCTCGGCGGTCTTGAACACATAGGTAGCGGTTTGGAAGATCGGGCATTTGATCGACCCCTCGCTGCGATGGGGATCGTACCCATAACTCATCATCATGCTTTCGGGGGAAAGGCGTGACATATCCATGGTGTCCGGTTGTGATACGAATTTCAACCGGATGGGCACCGATTTCAATGACTTTGATACATACGGGAGCAAACAGTCATCAGCACCTGAGGGATCAGGAGGTCTCCAGAAGGACCAGGTCCCGGATACGGGCCAGGGGGATCCGCTCCTGTTCCATAGAATCGCGGTAGCGGACGGTCACTGTATCATCCTGAAGGGTCTGATGGTCTACGGTTACACAGAACGGGGTACCGAGGGCATCCATCCGACGGTAGCGTTTACCGATAGAATCCTTTTCCTCGTAGAAACAACGAAAGTGCGGGCGGCAATCACTGATGATGCGTTCCGCCACTTCGGGCAGTCCGTCCTTCTTTGTGAGAGGCAACACGGCCAGCTTGATCGGGGCCAGCCGGGGTGGAAGCTTGAGTACGGCGCGGCTGTCGGGCTTCTCCGGGGTACTGAGGTCTTGCTCCTCATAGGCGTGGCTGATCACGGCCAGGAACATCCGGTCGAGTCCGATGGAGGTCTCGATGACGTAGGGGATGTAATTCCCATAAGGCTTGCCGGTGCCGGGGTCAAGATCATTATCGAAGTACTGCTGTTTTTTCTTACTGTACTCCTGGTGGCTGCGGAGGTCGAAATCCGTGCGGGAATGGATCCCTTCCAGCTCCTTGAAGCCCATGGGAAATTCGAACTCGATATCACAGGCTGCATCGGCGTAGTGAGCCAGTTTGACATGGTCGTGATAGCGGAACTTGGATGCGGGCATACCAAGGCTGAGATGCCAGCTGAGGCGTTGCTCCTTCCAGTAGGCATACCATTCCTTTTGGGTGCCGGGCCGGATGAAGAATTGCATCTCCATCTGCTCGAATTCACGCATGCGGAAAATGAATTGACGGGCCACGATCTCGTTACGGAAGGCCTTGCCCACCTGTGCGATACCGAAGGGCAGTTTCATGCGGCCCGTCTTCTGGACGTTAAGGAAGTTGACAAAGATCCCCTGGGCCGTTTCGGGCCGGAGGTAAACCTTGTTATCACCGTCCTCACCCGATCCGGTGGAACCGAACTCGGTGGAGAACATCAGGTTGAATTGGCGGATATCGGTCCAGTTGCAGGTCCCGCTGATCGGACAGGCGATCTTGTGGTCCGTGATGAGCAACTTCAGGCCGTTAAAGTCATCGGCGGCCAGCAGGGACTCCATACTGGTAAGTACGGAATCGGCCAGTGCGACCTGTCCGGCAGTGCGTTGTTCCTCCGCAAAGGCCTCGATGAGGTGGTCGACCCGATACCGCTTCTTACTGTCGCGGTTATCGATCATGGGATCGTTGAAGTTGTCGACATGGCCGCTCGCCTTCCAAGTGGTCGGATGCATGAAGATGGCCGCATCGATGCCGACGATGTTGTCGTGCAGCTGGGTCATGCTTTTCCACCAATGGTCGCGGATGTTCTTCTTCAGCTCGCTGCCCATCTGTCCGTAGTCATATACGGCCTGAAGGCCGTCATAGATCTCACTGCTGGGGAATATGAATCCGTATTCCTTACAATGGGAGATGATCGCCTGAAAACGGTTCGAGTCCTGTGCCATAGGCGGCAAAAATACGGCGGGCGGGCGACTTCCCCCTGCAGAATGCAAGCGGCAGGCTCCGATCCATCCGCTCAGGGCTTGAGCTTCTCGTTGTCCCGGTGCCGGGTGGCATCCCGGCGATTCTTCTTCGCGAGGTTTCGGTCCCAGGCCTCTGTCAGGTCCACCCCGGTCTGATTGGCCAGACAGAGCAGCACCCACAGCACATCGGCCATCTCGTCGGCCAGCTGTTCTCGGGCCGCAGCCGGGTCGGGGGTTTCGGAGCGATAGGATTGCTCCCCATACTGCCGGGCCATGTGTCGGGCCAGTTCGCCCACTTCCTCGGTCAGAATGGCCATATTCGTGAGTTCACTGAAATACCGGACGCCGACGGTGCGGATCCAGGAGTCTACCTGCTGCTGTGCCTGATGAAGGGTCATGATCGCGAGTTGATGTATACGGAAAGGTAGCATGATCCCGGCAATAGGTCATCGGATGGGGGTCATTCCCTGTTCCGGGTATCGATGAGGATCGTTACCGGCCCGTCATTGAGCAGTTCCACTTTCATGTCGGCACCAAACACACCCGTGGCGACCGGTTTTCCTAGGTCAGCGGACAACTGAGCAATGAATGCCTCGTAGCGAGGGATGGCCACATCAGGTTTACTGGCACGGATATAGGATGGGCGGTTGCCTTTTTTCGTAGATGCATGCAAAGTGAACTGGCTGACCACGATGATATCACCCCCGATGTCCAGCACCGATTCATTCATCACCCCGGCCTGATCGTCAAAGATGCGGAGTTGAACGATCTTTCCGCAGAGCCAACGGATGTCGTCCGGGGTGTCGGCGTCCTCGATGCCAAGGAAAATCAGAAGCCCTTGCTCGATGGCGGCCTGCACCTGACCGTTGATGGTTACGGAGGCCCGGGAAACCCGCTGTATGACCGCACGCATGTTCCGTATCTTTGATGAATCACAAAAATAACGGGTGGCCACCAACCTCCCCTGCGTTTCGCTATGGCTCAACTGGCGCATGAGATCCGTTTCCAAACCTCCCGCAGCAGCGGAAAGGGGGGGCAGCATGTCAATAAGGTGGAAACCGCCGTAACTGCGATGTTCGATGTTCACGGTTCGCACAGCCTGACTATGGAGCAAAAATCAAGGCTTCTGGAAAAACTGGGGAACCGGATAAACGCCGAAGGCTGGCTGCAGGTACGGTCGCAGACCCATCGGTCGCAACTGGCGAACAAGGAGGAAGCCCTTCGAAGGCTGCAGGCACTGATCGCCCGGGCCCTGGAACGAAAAAAACCGCGCATTGCGACCCGGGTAAGTACCGCCTCGAAAGAGAAGCGGCTGGAACGCAAGAAACGGCATTCGGAAAAAAAGGCCGGGCGCCGAGGATGGAGCGGCGGGGCCGACTGAAAAAATTGCGAAGCGTGAAGATCACGACGACGATCATCGTACTGGCCGCTCTGGTGGGTTTACTAGCCGGGGTGCCCTCCGGATGCAGTAAAGGTGCAGGGATCGGGGGATTGACACCTTTGTCCGTACCGCGTCCGTCAGGATTTCCCGAGCCGGTCAGTTGGTACCGGGACAATCCCGTAACCCGGGAAGGGTTCGAGCTGGGTCGCCGACTTTTTTATGAAGGTCGTTTATCGATCGATAATATGCATCCGTGCTCTTCCTGCCACCAGCAGGTCGCGGGTTTTGGGACCTTTGAGCACGATCGCAGCCACGGCGTCTTCAATTCACACACACTACGCAACGCCCCCGTGCTGTTCAACCTCAACTGGAACCGCTCGTTTCACCTCGACAGTGCTTTCGCCTCCCCGGAGAATGCGATCGCACAGCCTATAACAGGCACGTTGGAGATGGGTGAAACCTGGGAAGGCGTGATCGCTAAACTGGAGCAGGATGCCTCCTACCGGGAACAATTCAAGAATGTTTTCGGATCGCCGTTCATTCGGCCCGTCCATGTCTTGAAAGCCATCAGCCAGTACCTGAGCCAGATCGTTTCGGCGGATTCCAAATACGACCGGATGAAGCGTGGACAAGCAAGCTTCACGACAGAGGAAACGAACGGTTATCAGGTGTTCCGAACCCATTGTGCGGGTTGTCATCCGGAACCTCTTTTCACGGACCACAGCTACCGGAATATCGGTCTGCCGCTGGACCCCCTCCTGAATGACAAGGGATTGATGCGAATTTCCGGGCGCCGGGAGGATTCACTCCGGTTTCGGGTGCCCACCCTGCGGAATCTGTATATCTCATCGAACTACATGCATGACGGACGGTTCAATACTCCGGGACAATGCATCGAGCATTACCGCAGCGGCATACAGGCGGGGCCGACGCTCGATTCGGCCTTGGCGGGCGGACTAACACTGACGAATACGGAGGTGAGCCATCTGCTGCGTTTTCTTCGGACGCTTACGGACTCGTCCGTTCTCACGGACCCCCGGCTGGGCAAGCCGTGAACCGTCAGTCTTTTTTCCGTTTTGAACGCAGCGTTTCCAGACTTCGTTTACGGGAATCGATCTCGCGGAGGGTTTGCTCCTGAAGTTGCAGATTCTCGCCGAGCCTGCGATCCAGTTCCTGACGCTCCCCGTCAAGGGCGCGGAGCTTCTTCTCCGCATTTTCGATGGAACGCTCCTGATCGCGGATCTGCATTTCCAGGTAGGCGGCCTCCGCACCCGGGACCAAGTCAAGCAGAAAATTCTTGGCCTTTCCGATATCGGCAGCTGCGAGACGATAAAAGGCGTTCTCTGCTTCCTTCATCAGGATCAACCAAATGGTCGACTCTTCGGTTTCGCGGGGTTTCTTCGGCTCGATGCGAACGACATAATCCAGCCGCTCGCGGGTGATGGCGGGTATGGCGGCATTCCGAAAGATCAGGAATCCCTTGTCGCTGTTGAAAAGACCCTTTTCCTCTTTCGGTTTATAACCAAGCTGCCGCATTTTCTCCAGAAAGGCCGTTTCCGTGGCTTCGGCCGGCACACCGAGGTGCATGGCGATGGCTTTCTGCTTCCTCTTTTCGAATTGAATCAGGTCTTCGTAGGATTGGGCCTCAAGAAGCAGGGATCGGAACAACAGCAGCAGAAAGGGTAACCATCCGTATTTCATACCTTATTTTACCGGTAAAGATAGGACGGACCCATGCTTCGATGTGTATCAATGCACGGGACGCCCGCTTATGCTGGGATGACCTTTTATGTAAAATCGGTACGGCAGAAGGGCATCGGAACCGGCGTAATCGACTCCGATACGTGGAGAGCGACCAATCCTTCCCGGGGAAAGCACGATGCCATCCGATGCGATGAACAGGTCCCGGCTGCAGAGTGAACGTCCATCGTGAGAACGGTCGAGCCCCAGGGCCCGGGCCAGGTTGCCCGGGCCACGTGTGAGCCGTGCAGCGGGCACGGGCCGACCCATGCGGTGTTGCATGATCTCCTGCCCGCGCAGGGGTTCCAGCGCCCGTATCAAGATGGCATGCGGAATACCGGGCCCGTTGGTGACCACATTGAAAAGGTGGTGGATGCCATAACAGCGATACACATAAGCTATGCCGCCTGTGGCGTACATGCTATTGTTACGGGGCGTACGACGTGCTCCGTAAGCATGGCAGGCACGGTCACGCGTACCGAGGTAGGCCTCCACCTCCAGGATCCGACCGGCTGTTTCTTTTCCATCGAAACGAGTGACCAGAACCTTGCCCAGGAGCTCCTGCGCTATCCGAAGGGTCGCGGGCCGGGTGTAGAAAAAGGTCGACAGACGTTGCATGGGTTTGAAGGACTCCGGCGGGTACGGGGCCGGTCATTTACTATATTTACCTGCCAAAAGTATCGTTTGCTCAGAGAACTCGTCATCGCAGTACAGGGATGGGAGGCCGCACATCGTTTCATCCGTAAACACGGGTCGTTTCGGCTTATTCTCGTGCCGGGTATCGTGTACACCCTGCTGTTCATTGCCGGAATGTTCTTTTTCTGGCGGTCATCGGATACGGTAGTATCCTGGGTCAGCGACCGCCTGGGTATCGAAACCTGGCTGCAGCGGGAACGCAGCCCGTGGCTCAGCTTTCTGTTCGTGATGAACGGCATGATGCTGCGCCTGACCCTGTTGCTGTTCTATTTCTCGTTCTTCAAATACCTCATCCTGATCGCGGGATCGCCCCTTTTCGCCTACCTGAGCGAACGGGCAGAGGCCATCATCGAAGGAAGGACATACCGGTATGAATGGGCAGCGATCCGGGGTGATTGCATCCGGTCCATTTCCCTTGACCTGCGCAACTGCGGTTGGCAATCCGTGTACCTGGTGGGGTTGATCCTACTGTCGCTGGTTCCGGTGGCGGGATGGATCACCCCGATCATTGCCCTGCTGCTCGAATGCTACTACTTCGGGTTTTCCATGCTCGATTACAATTTCGCAAGAGCCTCCCTGACACCGGCACAGAGCCTGGTATTCACAAGTCGGCACAAGGGGCTGGCCATCGGGAACGGCTTCCTGTTCTATCTGATGCATGCGCTCATCGTACTGGCACCGGCCTATGCAGTGATCGCAGCTACCTGCAGTGTACATCAAATCAAGAAAAACTGACCATGGGAACGGTATATCTGATCCCCTCGCTGCTGGATGAGGAGGGCATACTGGCCCTCCCTCCCTGTTTGCCGGATGCGATCGAACGTTGCACCGCTTTTTTCGTTGAACGGGAGCGGACCACCCGCCGATTTTTCAAACAACTCTGGAGAACCCAGCGTCCCGGTTCGGAGATGCGCATCGATGACTATGAATGGATAACCATGGAAGACCCGGGAGCCTCCGGCCGCTTTCGGGAGTTGCTGCGTGACGGAAAGACGGTAGGAATTGTGAGCTAGGCGGGATGTCCGGGCATCGCCGACCCTGGGCAGGCATTTGCAGCCATCGCACAGGAAATGAACGCGGTCGTGAAGCCCCTGAGCGGACCCAGCTCCCTGTTCCTCGCGCTCATGGCCAGTGGCCTCAACGGCCAGCAGTTCCGCTTTTGGGGGTACCTGCCGGTCGATGCGGGACAGCGTGACCAACGCGTAAGGGAGCTGGAACAGGAATCCGTACGAACAGGAGGCACACAGCTTTGCATCGAAACGCCATACCGGAATCTGGCGCTGCTGGAGTCGTTCCTGCGTTGCTGCAAACCGCAAACCCGGCTCTGTATCGCCGTGCAGTTGACAGGACCCGGCGAATGGGTACGTACCCGGAGCATCGCGGAATGGAAAAAACAACAGCCGGACCTACACAAAAAACCGGTCATCTTCTGCCTGCAGGCTATGGGGCCTGTTCCCATCTGACACTATCCACCAGATAGCGGCTGTCGCCCCGCCAGGGCAGCACGCCATTTTTCATGATATAATGCACCGTCACGTACCGGCCTTGCAAATTCTCCAATGTACCGGCCGTAGCGCGATCGGTGACCGAAAAAAAGAACTTCTCCGAGGCGATCGGCACCTGCTGCTGCGAACGGATGCTGCTGAGGATGAGCTCACCCTCATAGGTTTTGAACAAGGTGCCCCGGTAGGAAAACTTCTGCAACAGTCCGGTCCGGTTGCCTTCGCTATATGTGAAAAAGTATTTCCAATAGACGAACAGGGCCAGTATCAGCACGATCGCTGCCAGCACCCAACGTCCGAACCGGCGGACCGAAGCGCTAGCTGTCGGCACATCATACAGGCGACGGGATTCATCAGGTGCTTGGCGGTCTTGCAAAACGAAATAATTTATCAGACGAATAATGGATAAAATTGTACTTTTAATCTCAATTTACTGATTCCGATCAGCATGCCCAACATGCTCACACATACGAAACAAGTGGCCTTCCACCCTCCGATCACCAGCGGCGTATACTCCGTTGGGTTCGATGTGTTTATCTTTTCACGCCCGCGACGTCGTCCTGTGTCCTGACAGGACGAACCACTCACCCCGGTCCCTGTCAGTGAAACCCTCCCGACGTATCCGATTCCGGGCCGGTGACCCAGTTTTTCCAAGCTATATATATTGAATAACCCGAACATCATTATCCGAATCGCCACGACCCAAGACAAGTCGTATGCAGCCACGATCACCGCGGAGATGGAAGCTTCCGCCCGGGCCCGGGGCACCGGAATAGCCAAACGCAGTACGGACTACATCGAACAAAAGATCGACGAGGGCAAAGCCGTGATCGCATTGACCGCTGCCGGCGAGTGGGTGGGATTCTGCTATATAGAGACCTGGAGCCATGGCGAGTATGTGGCCAATAGCGGCCTGATCGTTTCCCCACCCTACCGCAAAAGCGGTGTGGCAAAGGCCATCAAGAGACGGATCTTCGATCTGTCGCGGGAAAAATTCCCTGATGCCAAGATCTTTGGCCTTACGACCGGCTTGGCCGTGATGAAGATCAACAGTGAACTGGGGTACGAACCGGTTACCTATTCCGAATTGACGCAAGACGAGGCCTTCTGGGCCGGCTGCCAAAGCTGTGTGAACTATGAGATCCTGAAAAGCAAAGAGCGGAAGAACTGCATGTGCACGGCCATGCTGTATGACCCGAAAGACCATTATGAACCAGAGGAGACCAAACAGTTCTTCGAGGAGAACAAGAAGATATTTGAACGCCTCTTCCGATTCAAACAATGGAAACTCCTGAAAGCCTTTCGGAAAAAAGAATCTCCCCGCCAAGATGGCGAAAGCAAACTGAAGTCCAGGGCCCTTTTCCTGGAATGGCTCCATTTCTAAATTTATGTG
>JBJOMF010000222.1:0-2920 GCA_046052505.1 Bacteroidota bacterium
CGATATGGGTTACCGAGGTTCCGGAAGCACCGGCCGGGAAGGCCACGTGCTGAGATACCCAGATCTTCCCATTCATCATGACGGCACTGCTCACACGAGCGTCGTTTGACGCTACCCGGCGAGTCTCCGTCAATTGCTGAACGGAATTCCCTTGGTTGCCGGCAGTCCAGGAATCCGGAGCGGTCGGGAAAACGGCAGTACCGGTATTCCACACACAAGAAGGAATGCTTCCTGTGATGGTGGAAAGACGGAGCGAGTTGTTAGTCCAGGACTGAACGATGTATACGGTATTCGCCTGAGGATCGCCGGTGTTGGAGAAGGGCGGCGCATACTCGGTGATCGGACGAGGCGAATCCCCATCAGCAGCGGTCCGAGTGATGGTTTGGGCGTTGGTGCCAAAAGTAACCGGAGTGCCTGCCAGAAAAGCGGCCTTGTCGAAAAGATAAATCTCAGGACCGGAGAAGCTGGGAGTGAACTTGCGTCCGCCAACTACGATCTTGGTGTCGTCATATCCCATATAGGGGTGATCGAGGAACTGGCCGGGAAGGGGGACAAACTGAAAATTGCGCCATGTTCCGGTGGGATCGGAAGTATTGGAAGCCATCAAGACCACAGCGTTTCCGGATGTCGTTCCGCAACCGATGGCCAGGAAGAGCCACCGTTGTGTACCCGGATCGAACCACATCTGCGGATCACAGGCACTTGCCACACCGGTAAAGCTAGAGATTGAAACAGTGCTTACAATTGCGCCTCCGACCTTATTGTGAATACGGACAAAGTCGTTGGTGGCCGTAATAACATGGTTCAGACCGACGGCACCGTAGGTGTCGGGCGGAATGATGGAACCCGGATCCACATGCCCCAGGAACGTCTGCGATGGAGTCCGGGAAGGGGCTTCACGGCGCGGCTCATTGGGATCGCGCTTGGGGATCGGGGGAGCCATGCGGATGGTGGCACCAGGAGGAAGGGGTTGAGAAGGAAGGTTGAATTCCTCCCACCCGCCGTCTGCCTCGCGACGCGGACAGGTTGGACAGGGTTTGAACAACTCAGGGTGGGCGGCCTCATAGGCTGCCAACTGACTGAAGTTGATTTGTTCATCACGGACAACCGTCTGTGCGGACACAAACTGCACCATGATGAAAGACATTACAAAAAGCGTAAAAATCTTTCTCATAATAAGAGGTTGTTTGGGTTTAACTGCATAAAAATAACGACCTTATAGCAATTAAAAAATATTTCTTTTTTACATCAAACACCGGTTAAGGATATATAAACCAATAAGCTAGATGAGATGACCTGACGGAACTTCGGACCCCTTCGCCCCATGGGCTGTACGCGTAACCCCGTGGGTGGAAAGGCCCGGGATCCCCTTGAAAAAAATAAAGAGGTCTGAAGAAGGGGTTGAATTGCAAAAAAATCTAAGAAACTGGTTTCCAGCTGTCTTTCAACGTAACCGTACGGTTGAAGACCAAAGACCCCGACCGGCTGTCCGGATCCGCAACGAAATATCCTTTCCGAATGAATTGAAACCGATCGGATGGAGACGCGGATGCAAGGGCCGGTTCAGCTAGCACGTTGGAACGGATCTGAAGGCTCTCGGGATTGAGATGCTCCTTGAAATCACCCGCTTCGTCCGTGGGGTCCTCCACCCGGAACAGACGGTCGTACAAACGGACCTCGGCGGGGATGGCATGTCGGACGCTCACCCAGTGCAGTGTACCCTTGACCTGTACACCGCTGGTGTCCTGGCCACTTTTGCTCTCCGGGATGTAGCTGCAATGCACCTCCGTAATAGATCCATTCCCATCACGGACCACCGCATCACAGCGGATGATATAGGCACTTTTCAGGCGAACCAGCTGACCGGGCGCCAGCCGGAAGTATTTCTTGGGCGGGTTTTCCATGAAATCCTCGCGTTCGATGTATAATTCCGCACAAAAAGGCACTTGTCTCTCACCGGCGGAAGGATCCTCCGGATTGTTCTCGCTGCTGAGCCACTCCTCCCCCTCGCCGTAATTCGTGATGAATACCCGCAAGGGGTCGAAGACCACCATCCGTCGCTGGGCAATGCGGTTCAGATGCTCCCGGACACAGAATTCAAGCAATCCCATATCCACCAGATTGTCGCGCTTGGCCACCCCGATCCGATCGCAGAACTCCCGGATGCTTTCCGGTGTATAGCCTCTTCGTCTCAATCCGCTGATGGTCGGCATGCGGGGGTCGTCCCAGCCGTTCACGTGTTTCTCCTGCACCAGCTGGAGCAATTTGCGTTTGCTGGTCACGGTATAATTGATGTTGCGACGGGCGAACTCGTATTGATGTGACGGATAGATCCCCAGTTTACCGATCAGCCAGTCGTACAGTTCCCGGTGCGGAACGAACTCCATGGTACAAATAGAATGGGTAACCTGTTCTATGGAATCGCTCTGGCCGTGCGCCATATCATACATGGGATAGATGCACCAGGTGTCACCCGTTCGATGGTGACGGGCATGCTTGATGCGGTACAGGATCGGATCCCGCATGAGCATGTTCACGTGTGCCATATCGATCCGGGCACGCAGGGTGCGGCTGCCATCGGGAAACTCCCCGTTCTTCATGCGGAGGAACAGGTCGCGGTTCTCGGCGATGCTGCGGTCGCGAAACGGGCTGTTGCGACCCGGCTCCGTAGGTGTGCCTTTGTAGGAAGCGATCTCCTCCGAACTGAGGTCATCCACATAGGCCAGCCCGTTATCGATCAGATCAAGGGCGTATCGATAAAGGGTATCGAAATAATCACTGGCATACCGCTCATGTTTCCATTCAAAACCCAGCCACCGCACGTCTTCCTTTATGCTTTCCACGTACTCCGTATCCTCCGTCTCCGGATTCGTATCGTCAAACCGGAGATTGGTATAGCCCGGATATTTCCGGGTAAGTC
>JBJOMF010000223.1:0-2723 GCA_046052505.1 Bacteroidota bacterium
GTACTCATCCCAATAATTGAGGAACAGGTTCATGCTGTTTGGCAGGTCCGGGTGAAGGACCTCCATGTCATAGAGCATATCCCCGATCAGTACGGCAAGCTGTTCACGTTCCTCCTTGAGATAGGTGACGAGTTTCATGATAGGCTGTTTTTCGGGCGTAAAGGTAGCCTCTGGTACCGAACGAAGGAGCAGTTGAGCTGTTCGGCCCCCATTTCGTTTGTTTGACATCAACGGCAGTATGGGACCGGTTCGATTCAACGACCCCTTGATGGCCTGTTGATTTACCTGCCGCCACCGACTTCTTTCTGCCATTCCATGCATTATCTTTGTGGCATGCAGTTCGAGAAAATCCATAATAAAGGTCAGGCCCGCCTGTTTAAGAACGATTTCCTGGAATCGCTTACCAAGGCCCATCCCCTGGTCATTTGGGGTATGTACATCCCGATCCTGTCCTTTGTGATCTATACGGCCGCGACAACACATGGATATTCAACGCGTACCATCTTGCTTGTTTTTTTTAGCGGTATGTTTTTCTGGTCATTTTTCGAGTACATCGCGCATCGCTTCCTGTTTCATTGGGTACCCAAAGGCCCCCGATCGACCCGGTTCGTGTACACCCTCCACGGCAATCATCACCATTATCCGCGAGACAGGCAGCGGCTTTTCATGCCTCCCGTTCCAAGCCTCATTATCTCTTCGACCTTATTCGGTTTGATGTACCTGATCTTGGGCAGCTATGCCTTGATGTTCTTTCCCGGATTCCTGATCGGATACCTGGTCTATGGCTCCATGCACTACGCGATCCATGCCTGGAATCCGCCGTTCAAGTGGATGAAGCCGCTCTGGCGCAACCATCACCTGCATCATTACAAGAATGAGCACAATGGTTTTGGTGTCAGTTCCACGCTTTGGGATCACGTCTTTGGCACCATGTTCGACCTGAAAAAAGAAAAAGAGGACAGGGAGAAGGTTCAGGAACTGATGTTCGATAAAAAATCATAACCGATTCGCCGCTGCATTTTCGGCTCGGTTTGTCTCCCTTCACCAGTGCTCTTCGTTATCCCCGCCTTTTCGTTCGGGGGTTTCCTGACGGCTTCGAATTTTGGCGAGTTGTCGTTCCATGATCAGGTCGGCGATCAGCCAGGGGGCATCCGCCCCACCCCGGTCTTTCAGCAACGCTCGCATCCGGGCCTCATCCACATCGATGCGGTAGAGCAGAAATACGAGCTTCTCGAAATCATGCTGGATCCATTCGTTGATCTGTGCCGCCAGGGCCTCCCGGACGGCAGCAGGGCCTTCCTGTTCCGGAAGATCGATCCCCAGCGCAATGTTGAGCGCGGGTACCAGACCGTCATGCGCATGCTCCATGTTCAGTTGTTTTCCGTGACACCGATCCCGAACAAGGCATAGTCATACCGTACCGGGTCCTTCGGGTCCAAAGTTCGGAGATATTCGGTCAGCTCCACCGCTGCCAGCCAGTCGGTCTGTTTGCGTCGTAGGATGCCCAGGTGCCGGGCCACGCGGGCTACATGTACGTCCAGCGGACAGATCAATTGCGATGGCGTGATGCCTTCCCAGATCCCGAAATCCACCCCCCGCTCATCCCGGCGTACCATCCACCGCAGGAACATGTTCAGCCGTTTGCAGGTGGAGCCACGTTCGGGTGAAGCGACATGCTTCCGGGTTCGGCCCGGCACAGATTCGAGCGAGAAAAAATAGCGGCTAAAACCGGCGAGCATGTCGAATACGGAAGGGCCGTGTCGGGTGAAGGCCGTTTCCAGTGTATCCTGTTGGGCGTAGTGATGATGCAGAAAGGCGACGAAATAGAGCAGGTCTGTATCGTTGAAGGTTCGGTGCCGGAAGCCCACTAACGACCGAAGGTCGTTTTCCGAATGATCCCGGATGAAGCGATAGGGATCGTTTCCCATGCGCTCCATAAGGTCATGGGTCTTGGTTAGAATTGTACGGCGATTTCCCCAGGCGAAGGTGGCGGCTAAGAAGCCCGCGATCTCCCGGTCCTGTTTTCCGGGATACCGGTGCGGGATCGAGACGGGGTCCGGATCGATGAAGGCGGGTCTGTTATAGAGGTCGGCCTTCTCGTCCAGTAGCCGGTGTATCGCTGCTCGACGCATGCGAGGTCAGCCGATGGCCTGTTCCAGATCAGCGATCAGGTCTTCGGCATCCTCGATACCTACACTCAGGCGGATAAGGGCGTCGGTGAGACCGTGACGGATCCGTTCCTCTCTGGGGATGGATGCATGGGTCATGCTGGCCGGGTGATTGATGAGTGATTCCACCCCGCCCAGACTTTCTGCGAGGGAGAAAAGCCGCGTGGTGGACAGAACGCGGCGCGCCTCTTCCACCTGGTCGTTCTTGAGTTCGAAGGAGATCATGCCCCCAAAACCGCGCATCTGACGTTTTGCGATGGCATGGCCGGTATGGTCGGTGAAGCCCGGCCAATGGACGCGGCCGACACGGGGATGGTCGCGCAACCAGTGTGCAACGCGGGCTCCATTCTCGCAATGGGCTTTCATGCGAACGCCCAATGTCTTGATGCCGCGCAGTACCAGGAAACAGTCCATGGGTCCGGGAACCGCTCCGCAACTTTTTTGGATGAAATAGAGTTTTTCCCGCAGCTCTTGATTCCGCATCACCAGGGCCCCCTGTATGACATCGCTGTGGCCGCCCAGGTACTTGGTGGCCGAGTGCATGACGATATCGGC
>JBJOMF010000224.1:0-3473 GCA_046052505.1 Bacteroidota bacterium
GCCCGGTGCGACTGCCAAGCCTGTTCTGTGGAAAAATGGAGTTGCCTCCATCCTGACAAATACGGATGCCTCTGCTCAATGTGTAGTTGTATATTGATCGGATTCGATAGGTGGCGAAAGAAGCGCTATTATCTCTAATTCATTTGCCCCCGATCTGCCTGGAAGTTGTACGGTTGTGTGTACTTGGGTGCTTTCGGATAACTTTCATACAGGATCTTGCGTAGAAAATGGAAATTCCCAGCCATAAGGTACCTTCGCAATCCCATCATGAAAAAGACAACCCCGGCGATACAAGATCCAGAGAGCATCGATGTCACAGGCGCCCGGGTGCACAACTTGCGTAATATCGACATCTCGATCCCCAAAAACCAGCTGGTGGTGATCACCGGTATCAGCGGCAGCGGGAAGTCGTCACTGGCCTTTGATACGATCTATGCCGAAGGACAACGCCGCTACATGGAAACTTTCGGCGCCTACGCCCGTCAGTTCATCGGCGATATGGAACGCCCCGATGTGGACCAGATCACCGGCCTCTCGCCCGTGATCTCCATCGAGCAAAAGACCACTAACAAGAACCCCCGCTCCACCGTAGGAACGGTCACGGAGATCTATGATTTCCTGCGTCTGCTATACGCCCGCATCGGCGAGGCCTTTTCCTGGCAGACCGGTAAGCCGATGGTAAAATGGAGCGAGGAGGAGATCCTGGAGAATATCTATGAGCGGTTCCCCGGCAAGAAGGTTGCCCTGCTGGCACCGCTGATACGGGGTCGGAAAGGACATTACCGAGAGCTGTTCGAAGACCTTCGACGCAAAGGTTACCTGAAAGTACGGGTAGACGGCACCTTGCGTGACCTGGTTGCCAAGATGCAGGTAGACCGTTATGTGGTACATGATATCGAGCTGGTGGTAGACCGGCTTCAGGTAACCGATGACCTGCGGCCCCGCCTCAGTCAAAGCCTGCAACAGACCCTTAAGCAGGGCAAGGATCAGCTGTTGTTGCTGGTAGAAGAAAAGAAGGTGGTGCCCTATTCCAAGACGCTGATGTGCGAGGATACGGGCATCAGCTATGAAGAGCCGTCCCCCAACGCCTTTTCGTTCAACTCGCCCTATGGGGCCTGTCCCGCCTGTAAAGGATTGGGTACGGTTTATACTATCGACCTTGGGCTTGTTATTCCCGACAAAGGCCTGTCGGTACGGGAAGGCGGTATTGCCCCGCTCGGCGAAGAGCGCGATGCCAGCGTATTCCAGCAGGTGGTGGCCTTCGCTAAAAAGAATAAGATCGCACTGGATAAACCTGTGGGGGAACTGTCGAAAACACAGCTCGACCTTCTACTCTATGGTGATAAAGGTATTGACCCCGGACTTTTGGTGGAAGCGGGCGACGAATCGGTTCCCAAGGAATATACCGGAAGCTACGAAGGGATTGTGCCCATGCTCAAACGCTGGTTCCTTTCACCATACAGTTCCGATTTCCTGCGCGAATGGGTGGAGCGGTATCTCAAGCTGGCCAACTGCCAGACCTGCAACGGAACGCGCCTGAAAAAGGAGAGCCTCTGGTTCCGGGTGAACGGACGGAATATCGCTGAGCTCAGCGGTATGAACCTCGATAACCTCGCAGCATGGTTCGACGGGATCGAGCTGATGCTCGACAACAAACGGCGCACCATCGCCCGCGATGTACTCAAAGAGATCCGGGAACGGTTGCAGTTCCTGCTGGATGTGGGCTTGACCTATCTCACGCTGGAGCGTCCGACCCGGAGTCTCAGTGGTGGGGAATCACAACGCATCCGGCTGGCTACGCAGATCGGATCACAACTTCAGGGCATCACCTACATACTCGATGAACCCTCCATCGGGCTGCACCAGCGCGACAACCAGCGCCTGATCGGTGCCTTGCGCAACCTGCGCGATATCGGAAACAGTGTGTTGGTGGTGGAGCATGATAAGGATATCATGCTCGCGGCCGATCACCTGATCGATATCGGTCCGCGAGCCGGCTCCCATGGCGGACGCATCGTGGCCCAGGGGAGCCCGACGGATATGGTAAAACTCGATACCCTCACTGCCGGCTACCTCAACGGGCGCCATTCCATACCCGTTCCGCAGGAGCGCCGCAGGGGCACGGGTAAGATTCTCGAGCTGAAAGGGGCCTCAGGGCATAACCTGCGTACGGTGGATGTACGGTTCCCCTTGGGAAAATTCATTTGCGTGACGGGGGTCAGCGGCAGCGGGAAATCCACATTGATCAATGAAACACTCTACCCCATCCTGTCGCACCACGCCTTCGGTTCGCGGCTGCCGGCCATGCCGTACCGGTCCGTAAAGGGCCTTGAGCAGATCGACAAGGTCATCGAGATCGATCAGTCGCCCATCGGACGTACGCCTCGAAGCAATCCGGCCACCTATTGCGGGTTCTTCACCGAGATCCGTACGCTCTTCGCCTCCATCCCGGAGGCCAAGATCCGGGGTTACAATGCCGGTCGGTTCAGCTTCAATGTTAAAAGCGGGCGCTGTGACGTCTGTGAAGGCGGGGGGATGCGCGTCATCGAAATGAATTTCCTGCCCGATGTATATGTGCATTGCGAAAAGTGCAACGGAAGACGTTACAACCGGGAGACCCTTGAGATCCGGTACAAGGGCAAGTCGATCGCCGACGTGCTCGATATGACCGTGGAGGAAGCGGTGGCCTTCTTCCAGAACGTCCCGTATCTGTACCGGAAGATCCGTGTGCTGGAGGAAGTGGGACTGGGCTACATCACCCTTGGCCAGTCGGCCGTGACCCTTAGCGGGGGTGAGGCCCAGCGGGTGAAGCTGTCAACCGAACTCGCGAAGCGGGATACCGGCAAGACCTTTTATATATTGGACGAGCCTACCACGGGACTGCATTTCGAGGATATCCGGCACCTGCTCGATGTACTCAATAAATTGGTCGACCGGGGCAATACCGTTCTGGTCATCGAACACAATATGGATGTTATCAAAGTGGCCGATCACCTGATCGATCTGGGCCCTGAGGGTGGCGATGGTGGGGGAGAGCTGCTGTTCGAAGGGACCCCAGAGGAATTGGTGCGGACAAAAGGGGTGGGATATACGGCACAATTCCTTCGTGCCGAACTAGGGTCCTGCTGAAAGCCGTTCCTATCTACATAAATACGGAAGCCGGACCTGAGTCCGGCTTCCGTATTCAGTCGGATCAGGGATCCGCACTGGTATATCCGTTCGGCGGGGTTAGGCGCCGGTCTTGTTCTCGGGAAGCTTGATTACGTTCAGCAGGAACAGCAGTCCGGCCACTCCGGCGATGATGGCGATGTAGATGCCGAAACCGGGTTTAACCAGTCCGCCACCCTTTCCGCTTACATTCAGGAAGGCGATCGCGGCTCCCGCGATAATGGCACCGAAACCACCCAAAGCAATGTTCTTCATGTTCCCTTCGAACATCTTGGTCTTGTCACCCATGAAACAGGCTGCGATGA
>JBJOMF010000225.1:0-4038 GCA_046052505.1 Bacteroidota bacterium
AGTTGGGGAGCGAAATATTGACTGTTCCGTATCGAGCTTTCTTCGATACCCCAAGACAGGATCCGGCCGTCTTCCGAGATGCGGATCAGGAGATTTCCATCGGTTACCAGCGAAAAATAGGCGAGTTGGCTGCCGCCCGTGAACGTGACCTGGGCCAGCTCCTGCCCACTGGCAGAGACCCCAAAAAACAGAAAGAACATCCAAAAGCTGACAGGCATAATTGGAGGATTGCGAACAAAGATACAGTCTGCTTGGCAGAGGCCTCGGATCAGCCAGGGCAATGACCGAAATCAAACAGTCGCCAATAGACGGAGTGTACCTTGTAGCACAACCGGAAACGATGAAAAAAACCGGCACTTTGTTGTGCCTTTTTCTCCTGTTGACCGGAACGGCCATATCGCAGGACGCCCGTGAGATCGTTCGCCGTTCTGACGAAAAGGCCCGCGGCAGCACATCCATAGCTTCCGTGACCATACAGATCGTCCGCCCGAAGTGGACACGTGAGATGACCGTCCGCTCCTGGTCGAAAGGCAATTCTCTTTCAATGATCCTGGTGACGGCCCCCGTGAAGGACAAGGGCATCGTTTTCCTGAAACGGGATAGGGAGGTATGGAACTGGATTCCCTCGATCGAACGGAATATCAAACTGCCTCCTTCCATGATGAGCCAAAGCTGGATGGGCACGGACTTCACCAACGATGACCTGGTGAAGGAAGCTTCCATCGTATCCGACTACAGCCACCGGCTGAGCGGAGACACTATACTGGCCGGCCGGTCCTGTTACCAATTGTGCCTGATCCCCCTGCCGCATGCATCGGTCGTTTGGGGTGAAGTGATCCTTTGGATCGACCGGACCGATTACCTTTTGATGCGAGCGGAATATTATGATGAGGAGCACCATCTGGTGAATACTTTGATAACAGGAGACATCCGTTTGCTGGGCGGCCGGCTCCTGCCGGGCCGCATGGAAATGATTCCCGCCGACAAACCCGGACAACGAACCATCCTGCAGTATCAATCCCTGACGTTCGACATCCCGATCGATGACCGTTTTTTCACCACCCAAAACATGCCCCGCCTGCAATGATCCTGAAACTCACCTGGAGAAACCTGTGGCGGAATCGCCGGCGGACCCTGATCACCACTTCCTCGGTCACCTTTGCCGTATTGCTCGCCGTCCTCATGCAATCCTTTCAGATCGGGATCTTCAACAATTTGATCCGGAACGTAGTCGAGTTTTATTACGGATATGCACAGATCCATAAAAAAGGATATTGGGACGAACAGGTCCTTGACAATTGTTTTACGACAGACACAGCACTGGAGCGTACCGCACACCGTATCGATGGTGTGCGTACGATCGTTCCGAGACTGGAGACCTTCATGCTCGCAGCCTCGCTGAACCGTAGCAGCGGTTGCCTGCTATCCGGAACTGATCCGGAATTGGAAGACCAGCTGACCGGACTTCGACAAAAACTGATACAGGGGCACTATTTCCTTCAGGACGAACGGGCGGTGCTGCTGGCGGCCGGTCTAGCCGAACGGCTCGCGCTCCGATCCGGAGACAGCCTCGTTTTATTGGGGCAGGGATTCCAGGGCACGATCGCCGCTGGAAAGATACCGATTTGCGGGATCGTGCGTTTCGGATCTCCCGCCCTGAACGATCGATTGGTGTTCCTGCCGCTTATCTCGACCCAGGAATTGCTGGGTGCCGAGAATCAACTCACATCCTATGCCGTATCGCTTGAGGATCCGGCCTGGCTGGAGGCAGTGACAGAGACCCTGAAACAGGTGTCCGGTGAGAAGTACGAAGTCCTGACCTGGAAAGAAATGATGCCAGAGATCGCGAATCACATCCGTGCCGATGGCGCCAATGCCTATCTGTTCACCGGGATCCTCTACCTGATCATCGCATTTGGTCTCTTCGGCACTCTGCTCATGATGACCGCCGAACGAAAATACGAATGGGGCATGCTGATCGCGATCGGCATGAAGCGGACGCGGCTCGCACTGATGATGCTGTACGAAAGCATCTCGATCGCCTTGCTGGGTGCCGCCATCGGTTTCGCAGGAAGTCTCCCGCTCGTTCTACGGTTCCGCGAACACCCCATCCGAATACGGGGCCGGATCGCCGAGGTCTATGAACGTTTTGGATTTGAGGCCATTTTCCCGACAGTGGCAGACGGCCGCATCTTTATCGTTCAGACGCTGATCGTGCTGGGCATCGCCCTGCTGATCGGCTTGTATCCCGTATGGCATGTGCTTCGGATCGACCCGTCTGCCACCATAAAACGTTAACCCGTAGACCATGCTGCTGCAGTTATCATGGCGAAACACCTGGCGGAACCGAAAACGAAGCGGTATCATCATGGCTGCGGTCATGGTTGGACTGGCATCGGGTCTTTTTTTGATGGCCTTCCTCCATGGCATGGTACAGCAGCGGGTAGAGACGGCCGTACAGCAGGAAGTATCCCATATTCAGATCCATCACCCCGCATTCCGAAAAGACCTCGAACCAACGTATGTGATACCGGATGCGGCAAGCCTGCTGCAAGCGATCCGATACCGCCGGGATATAAAAGCCGTTGCCGCACGGGTCGTGTTCAAAGGCATGATCGGTTCCCCGTCCGGAAGCAGTGGGGTCATCATCCAGGGTGTGCAGCCCGAACCGGAGGACGGTGTTACCGGCCTTGAAACAAAATTGGTTGCGGGAACCTATTTCACGGCCACCCCCAACGAACTATTGATCGGAGAGAAACTCCTGCGGAAGCTGCGGCTTAAAAAAGGATCGAAGGCCGTACTTACGTTCCAGGACAAGGACGGCAATATGGCCGCCACGGCATTCCGGATCCGGGGCGTATACCGCACGGTGAACACCCCCTACGATGAGACACATGTTTTCGTGAAGAATACGGATATCGACTCGCTGGCAGGCATCCAGGGCGACTGGAATGAGATCGCGCTGCTTTTGAAGGATGGTTCCCGCATGGAGGAAATACAACGCGAACTCAGCGACCAGTTTCCGGCCACCGAAATACTGAATTGGAAAGAGATCGCCCCGGAGATCGGACTGACCGTCACTGCATCCGAACAAATGGCGTACATCTTTACCGGCATCATCATTCTCGCCCTTGCTTTCGGGATCGTCAATACCATGTTAATGGCCGTGCTGGAACGAAGCGGGGAGATCCGCATGCTACTGTCACTGGGCATGTCGCGGATGCGGATCTTTTCGATGATCGTGCTGGAAACGCTTTTTCTCGTCCTGGCCGGATGTCCGGGAGGCCTGGGCATTGCCCTGATCACTATCGGCATCACGAACCGGACAGGGTTGCATTTCGAAAAGTTCACGGAAGTATACCAAAGCTTCGGATACCGGGATGTGATCCACCCGTCCTTGAAAAATGAACAATTGGTGCAGGTCCTGGTGCTGATCGTTTGCACTGCCCTACTTGCCGCGATCGTACCGGCCTGGAAGGCCATTCGACTTCGGCCCGCCGGAACACCCAAAAATTGAGCCCATATGAAACAGACCGTCATTGATGCCCACAACCTGGTCCGCATCTACGACCCGAAGACCGTACCGGTCCACGCGGTCAACGGCGTGCATCTGCATATAGAACGGGGCGAATTCATCGCCCTAAAAGGCCCATCGGGATCGGGCAAGACCACTTTATTGAATCTGATAGGCGGACTGGACCAGCCAACGGAAGGGCAGGTGATCATCAACGGGACGAATATTAACCGGCTCAAAGGAAGCCGGCTCATCGATTTCCGACTGCATAATATCGGATTCGTCTTTCAATCGTATAACCTCATACCCGTACTGACCGCACGGGAGAACGCGGAGTTCATCCTGTTACTTCAAAAACGTCCGGCAGCTGAACGGACGAAACGGGTTCACGACCTGCTGCAAGAGGTAGGGCTGCTGGAAAAGGCGGACAAACGCCCGTCGGAGCTGTCCGGTGGACAACAACAACGGGTGGCTGTCATTCGTGCTCTGGCACCCAAACCTCAATTCATCCTGGCGGATGAACC
>JBJOMF010000226.1:0-3032 GCA_046052505.1 Bacteroidota bacterium
CCGGCTGAGGGATGCCCCCTCCTCCGACAAGAGCCACATCCGAAACCGTATGATGCGGAGCTCGAAAGGGGCGACGCGAGACCAGTGTAGCATGATCCGGCAACTTACCGGCCACCGAATGGATTTTGGTGGTCTCCAAAGCCTCGGACAGCGTAAGCGGAGGCAGTATCGTGGGTAACCGACGCGCCAGCATGGTCTTCCCGGCCCCCGGCGGACCAATGAGTATGAGATTATGCCCCCCTGCTGCCGCGATCTCCAACGCACGCTTGATGTTCTCCTGTCCCTTTACTTCGGCGAAATCCATGTCAAAATCATACTGTGACCGAGTGAAGGTCTCCCGGACATCCACCCGAAAACGTTCCAGTCCGCTTGCACCGGCATCGAAGAACCGTATGACATCGCGGATATGAGCAGCCCCATACACCGGAAGGTCACTTACCAATGCGGCTTCCTGCACATTGGCCATGGGAAGTATCAATCCCTTGAAGCCCTCCCTGTGGGCCTGCAAGGCAATGGGAAGGGCACCGCGGATGGGGCGGATCGAACCATCCAGTGCCAATTCCCCCATAACCACATGATCCGAAAGATGGCCGGCCCCCGGAAGTTGCTCCGAAGCCCCGAGTATGCCGAGGGCAATGGGCAGATCAAATGCCGTTCCGCTTTTCCGCAGATCGGCCGGAGCCAGATTGACAACCACCCGCGTGCGAGGCATCTGCCGACCGATGGTCCTGAACGTACTCTCGATCCGATGCAAGCTTTCCTTTACAGCATTATCGGGCAACCCGACGATCTGCGCCTCCTTGCCCGTCTGCAGCCAATTCACCTCGATGGTTATGCTTCGGGCCTCCACGCCATATACGGCGCTGCCATAGGTCGTGACCAACATGCAAGGAAAATAATGCAGCTGTCCCGTCAGACCCCTGGGAATATAACACCGGCGACGGAGGCTTTCCGGACCGATTTGGACAAAAAGACCGAACTTGTCCGCTGTTTAACCATCGATCCCGCCGAATCGTATGATTATCCTGTTTCAATACTTACGCCCCTACAAATGGCTGGTCACGCTGGTGCTGCTGCTGGCTGCCGTGAACATCGGTTTCTCCCTGATCGACCCGATCCTGCTGGGCAAACTCGTGAACCTGGCCACCCACTATGTCAGCCACCGGGACCAGTACGATTCCCAAACGTTCTTCTGGTCATTCCGGGAAAACCCCCATTACGGGGTGGCCGCCCTGCTCACGGCCTCCATTACCGTGGCCATGATCAGCCGGATCGCCAAGGCCTTCCAGGATTATTTCCTCAACCTGATCACCCAAAAGTTCGGAGCGACCGTTTTCACGGAGGGGCTGCAACATGCTATGAAACTGCCCTACCAGGAATTTGAGGATGCCCGCAGTGGTGAAACGCTCAGCGTATTACAGAAAGTACGTATCGATACGGAGAGGTTCGTGGCCGCCTTCATCAACATCCTCTTCCCCGTCATCGTTGGAATCCTCTTCGTTGCCGTCTATGCGACCAGCATACATCCCAGCCTGCCCCTGATTTACTTCGGCGGGATCTTCCTGCTCACTGTCATCTCCAACCTGCTCAGCAAAAAGGTGAAGTCGATCCAGAAACGCATCGTGGGCCAAACGACAGCCCTCGCCGGGGCCACCACCGAATCCCTCCGGAACATTGAACTGGTTAAAAGCCTCGGACTGACCCGCCAGGAGGTCGAACGCCTGAACCGGAATACATTCAAGATCCTCGGACTAGAACTCACCAAGGTCAAACGGGTACGCAGCATCAGCTTTGTGCAGGGCACCTTCGTGAATACGCTCCGGCAGGTCATCCTGTTTCTGCTCATGTGGCTCATCTTCCGCGATAAAATGGACGCCGGCCAACTGGTGACCATGCAGATCTTCTCGTTCTTCGTATTCGGTCCCTTGCAGGAGATCGGCAATATCATCCTCTCGTACCGTGAGGCACAGGCCTCCCTGGAAAATTTCAGGAACCTGATGCAGAAGCCGCCGGAACCCCAGGCAGCAAGCCCCCTGCCCCTCGGACCGGTGCAGACCCTGGAATTCGAACAGGTCTGCTTTCAGCACCGAACGGCACAACAACGGGCCATCAACCGGATCAGCTTTCAGGTGCGTACAGGAGAGACCATCGCCTTTGTAGGCCCCTCGGGATCGGGGAAGACGACACTCATGAAGCTCCTGGTCGGTCTCTACCGTCCGCAAGAAGGCAGGATCCTCTACAACGGTATGGACGAGAACAGCATCGATTTCAACGACCTTCGGAACCAGATCGGCTTCGTTTCACAGGACACCCAGCTGTTCTCGGGGTCCATCCGCGAAAACCTGCTCTTCGTGAACCCAAACGCCACCGACGAGCAACTCCTTGATGTGCTGCGGAAGGCTGCCTGCCAGAACCTGATCCAGCGGGGAGATAAAGGGATCGACACACTGATCGGGGAGGGAGGCTTGAAACTGTCGGGCGGTGAGAAACAACGCCTCTCCATCGCACGGGCCCTGCTCCGCGATCCGAAACTCCTTTTATTCGATGAGGCCACCTCCGCCCTCGACTCCCTGACCGAAGAAGAGATCACCGATACCATCCGTACGATCTCCCGTCAAGGCGAGCAGATCACGATCCTGATCGCCCACCGGCTGAGTACGATCCTGCATGCCGACCGTATCTACGTGCTGGAGGGAGGCGATGTCGTGGAGACCGGTACCCATGACTCCTTGCTGACCGAAAAAGGACTTTACTATGCCATGTGGCGGCAACAGATCGGCGAACGAAAACCCAAAACGAATACGGCCTGATATGCCCTTCGCCTTTTTTACCCGGCTTTTCACCGACCCGTTGAAGAGGGCCCTGCAGAATGGGGCACTCATCATTGACGTGCGAACCCCACGGGAATACGACGGAGGGCATATCCCTGAAGCCCTGAATATCCCACTGGAACGGATCGTATCGGGAAGCGACGGATTGCAGCAGGCACGTCGGCCCCTGATCCTGTGCTGCAGCACAGGACAGCGCAGCCG
>JBJOMF010000227.1:0-4693 GCA_046052505.1 Bacteroidota bacterium
CGCCAGATCGCTGCCGCCTGCCCGAATGCCGCACATCGAGGTCTGGCCGAATTGGAGAAGGACTTTCAGGTGACCGTGATCACCCAGAACATCGACGACCTTCATGAGCGGGGTGGCTCCACGCGGGTCCTACACCTGCATGGGGAAATCTTCCGGATGCGAAGCGATCGGGATCCGGACCGGGTGCGTGATGTCCGGGGGGACATTCGGTTGGGAGACTTGGCGGAGGACGGGGCTCAGTATCGTCCGGACATCGTTTGGTTCGAGGAACCGGTCCCTTTGATGGAGATGGCCGCCCATCAGGTCCGACACGCGGACATCTTCGTCATCATCGGTACGTCGCTCGCGGTCTATCCCGCCGCAGGTCTGGTACACCTGGTCCGACCGGAAGTACCGGTATTCGTGATCGACCGCAAGGTCCCGAGGCTGGAACGGCATCCGAACCCCATTGTTATAGAACGACCGGCCACGGAAGGGATTGCCGAGCTCATGATCCGGCTCCGTTCGTTGCCGTAGATTCCGTGAAACGAACGCCGTTCTCGGCCAGTTCGGCCAAAACGGGCTCATAGATCTCGGGCAGGAGCGGAAGACGTACGCCGGTACACTGGATCCGTCCGTTTAGGATCAGCCGTGCGGCAATGCCCAGGGGCAGGCCTACGGTACGGGCCATGGCAGTGTGCAGTCCGTTCTCCCCTTTCACCACCAGCGTACTGCGGGAGATCCGTTGCGTGCCTTGGTGCTCATGTCCGATCTCGTGCAACATGACGATCATGTCCCGATCGTACGGCCGGAGTGTGAGCTTCCGCTCCAAAGCGAACTGCAGCAGGTCCGCCGCACTGCAGCGGCCGCGGTTCACCAGGGTCTCATCGTCATTCAGGCCCAGGAAGAACAGCTGTTTCAGGATCAGATTGGTCCGATGCATGCGATGGGCGAGGTACTGCGCCGCCTGTTTTTTGACGGCATCCATTTCCACCTCTTGCAGGTTGCCCTTCGGATCGGCGGTCAGGAACGAGGAGGGGAGGTCATTCCCCTGCTGCCGTGCCTGCTGTTCCGCATCCGCAAGTTTGATCAGATTCTCCAATAGCCCCTTGCCCTCTGAAAGGCTGTTTTTCAGCTGCTGGCCCAGCCACTCCCCGAAACCATGGCGCTCCAGATGCTCCCGGAACAAGGTCTGCAACGACTTCCCATCCGTATCGTAGACAGGGGTCTCATCGGTCAAGTGTAACGAAACAATGTGATTCCATCCGAACAGGAAATCCGGATGCCGCAGTGTCGTCCGTATGAAGGTGTCCGCCGTTTCCAGTCCGTAGAGCGGTATATAGGATAACGAATCCCGATTGGGATACCAGCCAAGCGCACCGACACCGGGGATATCAACGTGGCGGTCATCACGGAAGAGTTCGGGGTAGGGCAGATCGATGGATTGGCCCCGTTCACGATACCGGGCTCCGGCCTTACCTGCCAGGACCACATTGCGCGGATTCCAGCTGATCTTGTAGTGCCAGGGATTGTCATCACTTTCGGGGGCTACCAGGCCTCCGCAGTGGGACAGGAACGAAGTGATCCGATCACCTTCCCCCCGGACCTTTCGGATCAGGGCCAAGGCACTCATGTGATCGATACCCGGGTCAAGACCCATTTCGCAAAGGAACAACAGGCCCTTTCGCTCCAGTTCGGGACCCATCTTCCGGATCGATGGATCGACATAGGAGGCCGTGAGCAGGTTCTTCCCGAAGCGAAGGCAATCCTCCGCCACGACCTGGTGCAAGGCCGGGGGAAGGAGGGAGATAACGATATCGGCCTGACGGATCCAGTCCGTCCGAGACTCCTCGTCGCGGATGTCGAAGGAAACGGCCTCCCCGTGAGAGGAATGAGCCAATTTAGAGGCGGCCAACCGGTGATCGGCATCGACCAGCACCAGCCGCCAGTTCTCCTGAGCCGCATGGCGCAGCAGGTAGTCGATAAGGACCGTGGCCGATTTTCCGGCACCGAACTGAAGGATGGTACGCATCAAAGGGGGCCCCTGTCGCTGAGACCAAGGCCTTGCGAAAATACCCATTCGGGAGGAGAAACCGGCCAGGTGAGCGCGATGGACATGCCCCCGAGAAGCTCTCCACAGGGGTGGATAAAAACGCTGAAAAAAGCCTCCGGATTGTCAGGTTTTCAGGGGGGTAAAAAGTAGATTTGCCCACCCCGAAAACCGGCCTTTTCCGAGGCGTTTACGGGGGGAACAAAACCACCCATCCCACTACGGAAAAACCCACCGATGGCAGAGCAGACCGATCCCCAGCAGACGCAGGATAAAAACCGGATCATACCCGTCAATATCGAAGAGCAGATGAAGACGGCTTACATCGATTATTCGATGTCGGTCATCGTGGGCCGTGCGCTGCCCGATGTGCGGGACGGCCTCAAGCCCGTTCACCGACGCATCCTCCATGCGATGAACGAGCTGGGGATACAGAGCAACAAGCCCTACAAAAAATCGGCCCGTATCGTCGGAGAGGTGCTGGGCAAATACCATCCGCACGGTGATACGGCCGTGTATGATGCCATGGTACGCATGGCGCAGGAATGGAACATGCGTTATACCCTGATCGACGGTCAGGGGAACTTCGGAAATCAGGATGGGGACGGCCCTGCAGCGATGCGCTACACCGAGGCCCGCCTGCAACGCATGACCGGTTACATGCTGGAGGACATCGACAAGGACACCGTCGACTTCCAGTTGAATTTCGACGACTCGGAACGGGAACCCACCGTATTGCCGACCCGGGTTCCGCAATTGCTGGTGAACGGCTCGAGCGGGATCGCGGTAGGCATGGCCACCAACATGATGCCGCACAACCTATCCGAAGTGATCGATGGCTGTGTGGCCTATATCGACAACAACGCTATCTCGATCGATGAACTGATGCAGCATATCAAAGCCCCCGATTTCCCTACGGGTGGCATCATCTACGGCATGGAAGGAGTGAAAGCAGCCATGCACCTGGGTCGCGGACGGGTCGTTCTCCGTGGACGGCTGACCGTAGAGGCCAAAGCCAGCGGTCGGGAGCAGATCGTGATCACGGAAGTGCCCTACCAGGTGAACCGAGATGCGCTGACCAATAGGATCGGGGAATTGGTGAATGAGAAGGTCATTGAAGGCATCTCGCATGTAAACAATGAATCCAACAAGAAGGAGGGAACCCGCATCGTGATCGACCTGAAGCGGGATGCGATCGCGAGCGTGATCGTGAACCAGCTTTACAAACTCACGGACCTTCAGACCTCCTACGGCATCAACAATGTAGCCATCGTCAAAGGCCGGCCGCGTACGCTCAACCTGAAAGACCTGATCGGCGAGTTCGTGGAATTCCGGCATGAAGTCGTCATCCGTCGGGCCCGATTCGAACTGGCGGAGGCCGAAAAGAAAGCCCATATCCTGAAAGGATACCTTATCGCGCTGGATCATTTGGACGAGGTGATCCGGCTCATTCGCAATTCACCGGACCCCGAGACAGCGAAGGAAAGCCTGGTACAGGCCGGCTGGGGACTGGATGAACTGCAAGCCAAGGCCATCCTGGAGCTGCGGCTGCAGCGATTGACCGGAATGGAGCGCGATAAGATCCGGGAAGAGTTCGATGAACTGATGAAACTCATCGCGCACCTCAATGAATTGCTTTCCAACGAACACCTGCGTTTTGAACTCATCAAGAAAGAACTCAACGAAGTAAAGGAGCGTTTCGGGGATGCACGCAAGACCGAGATCACCTACCTGGATGATGAGGTCAAGATCAAGGACCTCATCAAGGAAGAGGATGTGGTCATCACGATCTCTCATCTGGGCTATATCAAGCGGACCCCTGCGGGGGAATACCGTGCCCAGCGACGCGGCGGCCGGGGCGTTATCGGCGGCCGCACACGGGACGAGGATTACATCGCCCACCTTTTCGTGGCATCGACCCATCACACCATGCTCATTTTTACCGAAAAGGGCCGGTGTTACTGGCTCAACATCTGGGAGATCCCGGAAGGGGAGAAGACCGGTAAGGGGCGTGCTATACAGAACCTGATCCAGCTACCTCCCGACGATAAGGTAAAAGCCATCATCGATGTGCAAGATCTCAAGGACACGGCCTTCGTCAGCTCGCATCATATCGTCTTATGCACCCGAAAGGGGATCATCAAAAAGACCGCACTCGAGGATTTCAGCCGACCGCGACAAACCGGCGTCAACGCCATCACCATCGTGGAGGGCGATGAACTTCTGGACGCCAAGATGACCGATGGCAACTGTGAGATCATGATGGCGGTACGGAGCGGCAGGGCCATCCGGTTTTCCGAGGACAAAGTACGTCCGACCGGGCGGGGCGCCATCGGTGTGGCCGGGATCGAGGCCGAAGAACCCGGTGATGAAGTGGTGGGTATGATCTGCATCAGCGAAACGGATAAGGCCACGCGGACCGTTCTGGTGGTCAGTGAGAAGGGCTTCGGCAAACGGACTCCGATCGATGAGTACCGGTTCACCAACCGGGGCGGTAAGGGGGTAAAGACCATCAACGTAACGGACAAGACCGGCGCCCTGGTAGGCATACTGAGCGTCGAAGAGAAAGAGCACCTGATGATCACCTGCAAGAGCGGAGTGACCATCCGGATGTCTGTGGCCGGGATCAGTGAACAGGGACGCGCCACGCAGGGCGTGAAGCTG
>JBJOMF010000228.1:0-21418 GCA_046052505.1 Bacteroidota bacterium
AAATACAGCAGCAAGGCCAACGCCAGCCCGGTGACCATGAATAGGGACCTGTAACGGTATGGAGCGGCGGATTGCACGGGTTGGTCACGGAAAGATACAGGTTTCGTTTTTTGACGGGGCAGTACCTACATTTGTCACGCGCCTTCGGGCGAAAAAACAGACCCTTGAGCGGGATCAAAAAACTGGCCGGACAAACCCTCTGGTATGGCGTGCCCACGATCGCCAGCCGGTTCCTCGGATACCTGATGAACCTGTCGCTGCCGCTGCTATTCGCTCAACCGGCAATGACGGCCGACCTTACCCAGGTCTATGCGATCGTCCCTTTCCTAACTATCCTGTTTACCTACGGACTGGAAACGGCCTTTTTCCGATTTGCACAGGAACAGGACCGCAACCGCTTGTACAGCACCTTATCCCTTTCACTCTTCGCTTCCACTGTCGCATTCACCGGTGCCCTTTATCTGTTCCGTCAGGACATCACCCGGGCGGCAGGTTTGCAGGCGCATCCGGAATACATCGACTGGATGATGATCATCCTGTTCTTCGACTCCGTTACCGCACTTGCCTTTGCCAGACTGCGACTGGAGAATCGGCCCAGACGCTATGCCCTCGCCCGGATCGCGGGGGTGGTATTGAACGTGGGGGTCGTGCTGCTCTTTCTGGGTATCCTGCCCGGATTCCTGCAAAAACATCCCGAACATTTTCTTGCCCGATTCTATTCTCCGGAGACCGGGATCGGTTACTACCTGATCGGAAATATCGCAGGAAGCATTCTCACCTTCCTGATCCTGATTCCGGAACTCAGCCGGGTCCGTATACAGTTCGACGGAAGCCTGTGGCGAAAGGTACTGGGCTATTCCTACCCCCTGATCATCGTCGGCATGGGTGGCATGGTCAATGACATGCTGAGCCGGCTGATCTACCAGCACGTGGTCGACCTCCCGGAGGAGGAGGCCCGTCACGAACTGGGCATCTTCGGTAATATCTTCCGACTGGCGGTGCTCATCACCATTCTGGTACAGGCCTTTCGTATGGCAGCAGAACCCTTTTTCTTCAACCGGAGCCGCGAGGCTGATGCACCCCGTACCTATGCCCGCGTGATGAAGTTCTTCGTGATCGCCTGCTGCTTCCTGTATCTGTTGATCGGACTGTATATCGATGCCTTCGGCTGGTTCTTTGAGGCGATCGAAAAGCCGGCCTGGACCGAAGGCTTGCAGGTGGTGCCGATTCTCGCGCTCGGAAATATTTTCCTCGGCATCTACTATAATCTCAGCATCTGGTATAAACTGACCAACAAAAACATGGCCGGAGCGCTGATCACCCTGGGTGGAGCAGCCATCACTGTTACAGGAAACATCCTACTCATCCCGCGCCTTCATTACCTTGGGGCCGCACTGGCAACGCTGGCCTGCTACCTGTTCATGATGGTGGCCAGTTACCTCCTCGGACAACGGTATTACCCCGTTCCCTACGCGCGCAAGAAACTCCTCGCCTACCTGGTACTTACGCTGCTCATCTATGGCTGTCACCGGGGACTGGTATATCTCTGGAATGACCGTTGGTTCTATATAATGAGCGCCACCGGACTACTCGTCCTTTTCGCGCTCTTTGTGGCCCGGATCGAACAAAAAGAGTGGAAAAAACTGAAGACCCGCTGATCGATTCAGGTTCAGCCGGGCACGAATGGATTGTGCTGCTTTTCAAAACCGATCGTCGTGGTCGGTCCATGGCCGGGATATACCACCGTTTCGTCGGGCAGGGTATAGAATTGCGCACGGATGCTTCGGGTCAGTGTTTCCAGATCCCCGCCCGGCAGGTCGGTACGCCCCACACTCTGCCGGAACAGCACATCCCCACCGATGAGGTATCCCCCCGCGGCATGATAAAAAGCCAGATGCCCCGGTGAATGCCCGGGAACCAGCAGCACCTGCAGCTCCTCCGATCCGACCCGAACCGTTTCCCCGGCCTCCAGATAAACCAACGGCCCTTCGTAATTGTCAAAGGGCAACTGCCAAAGCACGCCGGCCTCCGGCGCAAATTTCAGCACCGGAAGCTCATCGGGATGGATGTGCAATGGAAGGCCCCAGGTTTCGTGTACGAACCGGTTGCCAAAGACATGATCGAGATGGCAATGGGTATTGAGCAGGAGCCGGGGAACCGTGCCCAAAGCGGCGATCCCGTCACACAGGGTCTGCCGCTCGGCGGGAAAGTAACATCCGGGGTCAATGATGCAGGCATGTCCTGCCCCATCATGCAGAATGTACGTGTTCTCCTGAACAGGACTGAAGGTATGGGAGACGACATGCAACATGGCGGGGTTTTCGTACTTTAGACGTCGGAACGGGCTCAAAGATAACCGGCCCTGAGCCGGATGAAAAATCAGATTATGAAGAAAGCATATTACCTGCTGGCCATCCTTCCACTGTTCGCCCTACGCCCGGCCGCCGCACAGGTCAATACCGTGGAGTTCGGAAAGAACCGTGTTCAATACCAGACCTTCAAATGGAAATACTACCAGACCGACAATTTCAATACGTACTTCAGCCAGGATGGCCTGGGCCTCGGCAAGTATGTCGCCCAGCTCGCTGAACTGGAACTGCCTTCCATCGAGGAATTCGTGGAATACGGCACCCAGCGCCGTATCAACATCGTCGTGTACAACAATTATGACGAGATGATGCAATCCAATATTGGCCTGGGGATCGACTGGCAGAATACGGGAGGCGTGACCAAGCTGGTGAACAATAAGATGATCGTCTACTTCGACGGAAACCACGACAACCTCCGACGCCAGATCCGGCAGGGACTCTCCCGGGTACTGGTCGAGAACCTGCTCTTCGGGGATGACCTCGGTGAATTCGCTGCCAATCAGGCGCTGCTCGACCTTCCCAAATGGCTGACCGACGGATACATCGCCTACGCTGCGGAGAACTGGAGCCCGTCCCTGGACGACGACCTGCGCGGGGTCATGCTGGCCGGTACTTACCGTAATTTCTATCACCTCGCATTCGATAAACCCCTCCTGGCAGGCCATTCGTTCTGGAAATACCTCGCCGACAAGTACGGCAAGAACAAAACCACCTATTTCCTCTATCTGGCACGTATCTATCGGAACCTGAACAACGCTTCCAACAAGATCGCGAAGAAAAAATTCAAGAAGGTACTGCAGGAGTTCATGACCGATGTGCAGCAGCAGTATTTCAAGGATGTGCGCGGCCGCCGTAACACCCCGCGAGGCCAGTTATCCGTAACCGAAGATATCGGTAAGAAAGATTTCATCCGATTCAACGCCAACCCACAACCCCGCAGCTTCACCTATGCCGTGGTCGAGTACAAACAAGGCCGCTATCAGGTGGTGCTGATGGAAAATTTCATCAGCCGAAAGGTCCTTGTCAAACTGGGCGTACGCACCCGGGAAAAAGACCTGCACCCCAACTACCCGCTGCTGGCCTGGGACGGCAAAGGCACCCGACTGGCCGTACTGTATAACGATGAAGGAAAAAACCAGTTCTTCGTTTACGACCTCGTGAACCGGACCAAGGTGCAAAAACACGAGATCAAAGGATTCGACCAGGTTCAGGACATGAAGTACATGCTGGACAACAATACCCTGTTGCTGAGCGCGGTTCGCAGCGGACAGACGGATATCTACATCTACAAGATCGATAAGCAGACCTTCGAACAGGTCACCAACGACGTATATGACGACCTCGATGCCTCTTTCGTGGCCTTCCCCAATAAGACCGGCATCCTGTTCGCCAGCAATCGCCCGTCGGCCCAGGCGGCCAGCTCGGACGATTCCCTGCCCGGAAAACAGTTCAATATCTTTCTGGTCGACAACTGGAACAAATCCGACTTCAAGCAGATCACCCGGCTGACCGACCTCAAACACGGCAATGCCCGGTTCCCGTCCCAATACAACCAGTCACATTTCACCTTTGTGAGCGATGAGAACGGTGTCAACAACCGGTACGCCGGCTTCTTCCGTACCGAAAGGGCCGGATATGACACATTGGTGTTTATCGGCGACGAGGTACTCCGGAACCCGCCGCGGAAGGACGTGGACAGCCTGCTGAAGGATTGGGGCAAAACGGATATCGACTCCGTCGGCTATGTATCGATCACCAACGACTCCTCCTATGTTTTCCCTCTCACAAATTATCAAAGCAGCCTGCTCGAAACCCGTACGGCAGGCGACAACCAGCAGGTCAGCGAGGTGGTGAAACTGGGCGATGTGAAACTGCTGTACCGACTGAAAGTGGACGAGAACACCCTGCGGCGCCGAAATGTCACGGCCCGACCGACCGAATACATGCGCCAGGTACTTGAGGAGGAAAAGCGCAGTGCCCGGCGCGAATCCAGGTACCAGTCGCGCGCCGACAGCCTGACGCAGAAGCAACAGGATTTTTTCAATACGGGCTTTGACGAGGAGAAGACCGACAAAGGCCGCCTGGGCGAGGTGGTACCGGGACAGCCGGTTGCCAAGCCCTCCATACTGAAAAAGGCGAAGGTCTGGGAATACCGGCCGCCCAAGTTTTTCAACGACTACCTCGTCAGTGGTTTCAATAACAATGTGCTGGTGACCCGTTATATGCCCTACCAGGGCGGCTTCGGCCCGATCCAACTCAGCAACGGAGACCCGTTGAACGGGATCCTGCGGGTGGGAACATCGGACCTGTTCGAGGACTGGAAGTTTGCCGGCGGCTTCCGGATCAGCCCGGACCTGACCAACAACGAATACGTGATCACATCACAGTACCTGAAAAAGCGCATTGACTATAATTTCACATACTATCGCAATGCCGTCCGAAATCCCCCCCTCTACGACACATCCGCCTACAATGTAAAGCTGTACACGAACCTCTATCAGTTCGGAGTGGTCTATCCTTTCAACCGGGTACAAAGTCTTCGCATGAACGCTGCCTACCGCAGCGACAAATACGTGAAACTTGCCAACAACTTCGTACCGAACGAGTCATTGTTCGGCAAGGACAGCCGGCAGACCTTTGCCTTGACGAGCCTCTCGTACGTACATGATGATGCGGTCAGCCCGGCCATGAACATCTGGCAGGGTCTGCGCTTCAAGGTATACCTCGATGCCAACATGCGGCTCCGTTCAACTGATACGAGCGGCTCCCGAAAAAATCCGACCACTTTCAATTTCGGATTCGATGCCCGCCACTACCTCCCGCTGTACCGCAATATCATCTGGGCGGTACGTGCTGCCGCCGATTTCTCCTGGGGCAACCAGAAGATCATTTATTACCTGGGTGGGGTCGACAACTGGTTCCTGTTTGGGTCCAACGTGAAGAGCGATGGCAGCTACCGTTACTTCGACCCCTCGAACCGCCCGGACCCCGACAATTCCTACGCATACCAGTCGCTCGCCGTCAACATGCGTGGCTTCCGACAAAATGTTGCCAACGGAAATAATGCCTTCGTTCTGAATAGTGAGATCCGCGTACCGGTGTTCACCAGCTTCTTCAACAAACCCATCAACAACGCCTTCCTGCGTAATTTTCAGTTGGTTCAGTTCATCGACCTGGGGACCGCATGGAACGGACGCTACGATGACTTCGAGCGGCCGGGCGTAAACTACTCCGTTCCCCCGAACCCCCTCTCGGTGCGCATCAAGGCCGGCGGGATCGGCCCGTTCGCAGGGGGATACGGCTTCGGAGCACGGAGTACGTTACTGGGCTATTTCCTGCGTGTGGACGCAGCCTGGGAAATGAACGGCCTGTTCAAAGGCAAGCCTATCTGGTACGTGGCAATGGGGCTTGACTTTTGACCGGCTGCAGATCGAACCTGAACCAAGCCCCGTCCCGGGGCTTTTTACTTAACAAGACCATGGCCCTGAATTATTTTAGAACCATGACGCTGCCCCGTTGCTTTTTTCTTCTGTTTCTGGGCATGGTCGGCCTCCCGCTTCCGGTCCGAACGCAACAACTCGTGATCTCGGGAACGATACGCGATGCCAGCAGCGAGGAGACGATCCCCTTCGCGTCGGTCCGGTTCCGAAACAGCCCCATCGGCAATGTAAGCGATGCAGCAGGCCGGTTTCAGATACGGGTCAGCCGTTATCCTTCCGACACCCTGGAGATCAGCTGCGTCGGATACCAACCCCTCTTCGTACTGCTGAACAGCCGTCTCGATACGGCAGACCTGCTCATCCGGCTCGAACGGGGAACATACACGGAAGGGGCACAGGTGAAGATCAGGGTAAACAAGGGGCTGCTGGTCTGGAAAAAGATCGTCCAACGCAAGCCCTACAACGACCGATACCGGTTCGATAATTTCTCCTACGAACTCTACAACAAGCTCGAACTGGATCTGAAGAACATCCCATTCAGCAAGATCGGAAAGCTCAAACCCCTTCGACCGGTGAGTGACCTCATCCGCCAGCACATCGATACCGCAGAGGGTGGGCGCTACCTGCCGACATACCTGACCGAGACCTTATCTGATTATTATAGTCAAAAAGACCCCAAGCGACGGCGTGAGGTCATCAAGGCGGCCAACCTCCGTGGCGTTCGGAACGAAAGCATCCTCAAACTGCTCGGCGGCATGGATCAGGTGGTGAATGTTTACAACAATTTCATCCCCGTATTCGACAAACTGTTCGTCAGCCCGATTAGTGATAACGGGGATTATTTCTACAACTACCGGGTCGTCGACACCCAGCAGATCGGCCGGCAACGATACTATCACCTTGTATTCACCCCCCGACGCAAAGGGGGTGATACCTTCGAAGGTGACTGCTGGGTACACGTCGGCAGCTTCGCCATACAAAAAATGAGCCTGCGTCTCGGCGCGGAGGCCAATGTGAACTTCGTCGAGAACCTCAGCCTGGTCCAGGAGTACCAACCACTGAATGACAGCACCTGGGTCCTGTCACGTGACCGATTCGTAGCCGAACTATCCCCTATGGGAAAGGACCGGCCCGGCTTCATCGGACGCAAGACCACCACCTACCGTCAGACGGTGGTGAACGACTCCTCGGTGCTACGGGAACTGGATAAGAACCGGGTACTGGAGGAGATCATTACGCTACCCGATGCCATGGAAAAGCCAGCCGACTTCTGGAGGGAGGCACGGCACGAACCGCTGAACCGTAACGAAAGTGGGATCATCAGGATGATCGATACGCTGACACAGACACCGGTATTTCAACGCTTCACCCGCACCCTGGGCTTCATCGGCTCGGGATACAAGGATATCGGCAACTACCAGATCGGACCCTGGTTCAATTGGGTCACCGCCAACGGATGGGAAGGGTTTCGGGTCCGTTTCGACCTGGCCACCAACAAGCATTTCAACAAGAAGATCAAACTGCATACCTATCTGGCCTACGGCTTCGGTGACCGGAAATTGAAGGGGATGGGCGAGATCTTCTTCCTTCCCAACAAGGATCCCCGCACCTATCTGTACGCGTCCTACACCCACGATCTCGACTGGGGTCAGAACTATTACGGGGAGGTCTCGCAAGACAATGTCTTCGCGCTCGCGGTTCGTAAACAAGGCATCCCGATCAAGAATATGCGGGTCGATGAAAAACGGTTCGAATTTTTCAAAGAGGTACTTCCCTGGCTTTCCAACAGGGTCACGGTGCTTCACAAGTCCTACCTGCCCCTCCGCAATCTGGTGCCCCTGGATTCGTTCGTGACCGCAGACAACCCACATCCCTTCACCACGTTTGAGGTGTCCCTCCGCCTCCGCTTCGCCTGGCTGGAGCGATTCCTGGAAAGCCATTTTTACCGCACCAGCCTGGGCAGCGCCTATCCCATCGGTGAAGTCCATATCACCCGAGGTTTCGCCGGGGTGTTCCGGAGCAGCTACCGATACACCAAGGTGTCGGCCAGCGTATCCGACCTATTCAAGGTTCCTCCGCTGGGCCAGATCTACTGGAATGTATATGCGGGCAAGACCTTCGGCACAATTCCCTATCCGATGCTGGATATCGCACCGGGCAATGAGCTTTATTATTACAACAAGTATGCGTTCAACATGATGAACCGCTGGGAATTCGTGCACGACCGGTATGCCGGTATCAACCTGGAACATCATATAGGCAACGGCCTGTTCAGGTTCCTTCCCAAACTGCATTTCCGTCAATTCTGGACCGCCAAAGCACTGTGGGGCAGCCTCTCTGAACCGAACCGGGCCCTCAACTTCAAAGAGGGTTATAATTTACAGACACTTTCAGGAAAGACCTATCTGGAACTGGGCACAGGCATCGATAACATCCTGCGGGTATTACGGCTCGACTTCATCTGGCGGGTGTTTCCGAAACGGTTGGACCGGAAAGGCGACCGGAATTTTGGCATATTCGGAAGCTTCCGCGTGGCCTTCTGACCCGCGGTCGCATGACCCTTTTTAGTACCTTACCCGTTCAATCATCGATTCATGTCCGATTTCATCATTGCCCTCGATCAGGGCACCACCAGCAGCCGCAGCCTGGTGTTCGACCACAGTGGTAACGTCAGGGGATCCGCACAAAAAGAATTCCGGCAGTATTATCCAAGACCCGGCTGGGTGGAACACGATCCGATGGAGATCTGGAGCACTCAGTTCGGAACGCTGGCAGAGGCCGTCGCCGCCGCCGGAATACAATTGAAACAACTGGCCGGGATCGGTATCACCAATCAGCGGGAGACCACCGTTGTCTGGGACCGCAGCACCGGAACCCCCGTTTACAATGCCATAGTATGGCAGGACCGCCGTACTGCCGCATATTGCGACAGCCTAAAGGCAGCCGGCCACGCTGAAATGATCCGGCAAAAGACCGGGCTCATCCCCGATGCCTATTTTTCCGCAACAAAACTGAAGTGGATCCTTGATGAGGTACCGGGTGCACGTACCCGTGCGGAAAGAGGTGAGCTGGCTTTCGGCACCGTTGACAGCTGGCTGACCTGGAAATTGACCAATGGCACCGCCCATGTGACCGACCCGTCGAACGCGTCGCGGACCATGCTTTATAACATTCATACCCTGCAATGGGACGAGGAACTATTGGACCTGTTCCGGATCCCCGCCGCCGTGCTGCCCAAGGTTCATGCCAGCAGTGAGGTGTACGGGTACGCCGACCCCGTACTGTCCGACTGCCATATTCCCATAGCTGGTATTGCCGGTGATCAGCAGGCCGCCCTTTTCGGGCAACTCTGCGTCCAGCCCGGCATGGTGAAAAATACATATGGTACAGGCTGCTTCATGCTCATGCAGACCGGACCCCGGGCCATCGCCTCAAAAAATAATCTGCTGACAACGATCGCCTGGCAACTGAATGGCACCACCACCTACGCATTGGAAGGAAGTGTGTTCATTGCAGGCGCGGTGGTGCAATGGCTGCGCGATGAACTGCACCTGTTGAACCACTCCGCCGAGATCGAGACGCTCGCAAAGGAAGTTCCCGACAACGGCGGCGTATATGTCGTTCCGGCCTTTGCCGGACTGGGTGCCCCCCATTGGGAACAACATGCACGGGGGTCGGTATTCGGACTCACACGGGGTAGCAACCGCGCGCACCTGGCTAGAGCCGCACTGGAGAGCATCGCCTTCCAGACCTGCGATGTACTGCATGCCATGAAAGCGGATGCAGGCATTCCCATCCGGGAACTGCGCGTAGATGGCGGAGCTACCGTGAACGATCTGCTGATGCAATTCCAGAGCGATATTCTCGACTGTGAGGTGGTACGGCCCGTCATCACGGAGACCACCGCACTGGGTGCGGCCTATCTGGCCGGATTGGCCGTGGGTTTTTGGAAGGGATTGGAGCAACTGCAGGGGCAGTGGAAAGCCGACCACCGGTTCGTGCCGGGTATGGACGCAGCAACCCGAACATCTCAAATGCATCAATGGAACAAAGCCGTTCAGGCCAGCCTGCATTGGGCCCGATCATGAACCGTGACACGATCATAGAAGAGGTCCGCAACCAACCGGTCTGGGACCTCTGCATCATCGGCGGCGGTGCCACCGGCCTGGGCATCGCGGTGGATGCAGCCGCGCGCGGACTCAAGACCCTGCTGCTGGAACGATCCGATTTTGCGAAAGGAACTTCCTCACGCAGCACCAAATTGGTGCATGGCGGAGTGCGCTACCTGCAGCAAGGAAATATCCGGCTGGTCATGGAGGCCTTGCGCGAACGCGGGCTCCTGCTGCGCAACGCACCGCATCTTGTACACAATATGCGGTTCATCGTTCCCAATTACAAATGGTGGGAAAAACCTTTTTATGGTATCGGACTGGCCATCTATGACCGAATGGCCGGACGGCTCGGGCTGGGCCCTTCCGTTTGGCTTTCTCCGCAACAAACCCTTGAACACCTCCCCAACCTCGACCCGACCGACCTGAAAGGTGGTGTACTCTACCATGATGGCCAGTTCGACGATGCGCGTCTGGCCATCAGCCTGGCACAAACAGCTCGGCAACACGGAGCCGCCCTGCTGAATTATTTTCCGGTGAAAGGGCTCCTTAAAAGTGCCGGGCGGATTTGCGGTGTACTGGCAGAGGATGCGGAAACGGGTACGGGCTTTGAGATCCAAAGCCGGGCCGTGATCAACGCCACTGGTGTCTTTACCGATGGGGTTCTGAAAATGGACGACCCGGCAATCGGAGCCGTCATGCAGCCCAGCCAGGGGATCCATCTGGTCGTAGACCGGACCTTCCTGCCGGGCTCGACCGCCATAATGATCCCACGAACTGATGATGGGCGGGTACTCTTCGCGGTCCCCTGGCATGGTAAAGTGGTGCTGGGCACGACGGACACCCCGGTGTCCGCCATATCGGAAGAACCTCCGGCATTGGATGCGGAGATCGACTACATCCTGTCGCATGTGAAACGCTACCTTACCTACGACCCTGCCCGCTCGGATGTGCGGAGCGTATTCGCCGGACTACGACCCCTTGTGAAAGGCTCAGCTAAAAAGACAGCTGCCCTTTCCAGAGACCATCTGCTCATGGAAAGCCGTTCCGGTCTTTTCACCATTACCGGTGGCAAATGGACCACTTACCGTAAGATGGCACAGGATGCGACCGATCTGGTCGTCGGTCGATGCGGACTACCTGCCCGACCCTGCCAGACCCACGAGCTCATGCTGGCCGGCCATGACCGCCCGGCAGAACCCGCATCGGTGGATGGACTGGATGCGGACGGACTGCATGCACGTATTATAAAAGCGGTCCGGGAGGAACAATGCCGAACCGTGGACGATTTTCTCTCAAGACGAACCCGTCAATTGCTCCTGGATGCCCGAACAGCGGTCCAGACCGCACCGGCCGTAGCACGGTGTCTGGCCCGGGAACTTAACCGGGACGAAGCATGGGCGGATTCACAAATCACTATCTTTAATTCACTGGCCGCAGCCTATACGGCCTGATGAACGGAGCCCGGACGCCAACCAAAAAAATTACGCTCATGAACGCATTGATCGCCGAATTCACAGGCACCGCATTGCTGATCCTCCTGGGAGGGGGCGTCGTGGCCAACGTGGTACTGTCGCAGAGCAAAGGACAACACAGCGGATGGCTGGTGATCACCACCGGATGGGGCATCGCCGTATTCCTCGGTGTTTACAGTTGCGTCAAACTGGGCGGACCGGGACACCTGAATCCGGCCGTAACCATCGCCATGGCGGCCGCCGGCCTCTTCCCGGCTGCAGATATAGCCGGATTCATTCTCGCTCAACTGGGAGGTGCCATCACCGGAGCCGTAGTCGTATGGATCACCTATCTGAACCATTTCGAGGTCACCCCCGACCCCGATCTCAAACGGGCGGTATTCTGCACCGCCCCGTCCATCCGGAATCCCTTCCGAAACTGCATTACCGAGTTCATCGCCACCTTCGCTCTGGTGTTCGGCGCCCTATGCACCAGCCCGGCCGAAATAAAACTGGGTTCACTGGATGCCCTGCCGGTCGCCCTGCTGGTTTTGGGTATCGGTCTCGGCCTGGGAGGACCAACAGGATACGCGATCAATCCGGCACGCGACCTGGGCCCCCGTATCGCACACGCGATCCTTCCCATTGCCGGAAAAGGAGGGAGCGACTGGTCCTACAGTTGGGTACCGGTGGTGGCTCCCATCGCGGGAGGTGTTGCAGCCGCCCTATTGTTCAAATTGATCTGATATGACCTGCCCTACCCCCGGACTGACCCGGACCCTCCTGACAGGCCTGCTGTTCGGGCTCCTGCACTCCCTCCTTCATGCACAAACTCCCGAAGAACGGCTTCGATCGTTACAGATCGAGCTGCCTGTGATCGGGAAGCCGATCGCCAACTATGTACATGCCGTACGGAGCGGCAACCTGTTGTTCCTCGCCGGAAAAGGCCCATCGGATACGAACGGCACCTATAGTATGGGAAAGGTAGGGAGCGAGCTCACCCTGGAACAAGGACAGGCCGCAGCCAGACTGACAGCCATCAATCAACTGGCCGTCCTAAAGGCCGAACTGGGCGAGCTTTCCAGAGTGAAACGCATCGTTAAAGTACTGGGACTGGTGAATTGCGACCCCGGATTCCGGGACCACCCGAAAGTCATTAACGGATTCTCCGACCTGATGGTGGAGGTGTTCGGAGAAAAGGGGAAACATGCCCGCTCCGCTGTCGGAACCTGCTCTCTGCCCCTGAATATGGCCGTGGAGATCGAATTAATCGTTGAAATCGTGGAATAAAACAGCTCAGGCGTTGCAGGCCTCCAGGATCACTTGACAGGCATGGCGGATCTGATCCTCTGAAATGACCAGCGGCGGGGAGATCCGCAGACACTGCGGGGCGAAGAGGAACCAATCAGTGAGCACGCCGGCCCGGATGCAGCGGTCGATCACCTCCTTGCAGCGTTCGAAAGAACCCAGGTCCACCGCCATCCAAAGACCACAGGACCGTATGCCCCGTATCGCGGGATGCTGCAGCAAGGAATGGAACAACGCCTCCTTCTCGCGTACGGTTCGGATCCATCCCTCCTCCAAGAGCAGCTCCAGGGCCGCTTTTCCCGCGGCACAACAAACCGGATGCCCGCCGAACGTCGTTATGTGCCCCAGCACGGGGTCACCGGTGAATGCATCCATCCGCGATTTGTCAGCGATGAACGCCCCCAGCGGCATGCCGCCTCCCAGTGCCTTACCAAGCACCAGGATATCCGGAACGACGCCATATTCCTCAAAACCCCAAAGGGTACCCGTACGGCCAAATCCCGCCTGTATCTCATCCAGCACCAGTAAGGTACCCGTGCGGGTACATCGTTCCCGCAGGGCTTTCATCCATTCCGGATCGGGCGATCGTACCCCGGCCTCCGCCTGTACGGTCTCCGCGATCACACAGGCCGTGTACGCATCGATCCGGTCGATACTGGCCGGTTCACCATAAACTTCCTGCCGGATACCTGGGAGTAACGGACGAAACGCATTCTTCCAGTATTCATCCCCCATCACACTCAAAGCGCCCTGCGTGCTGCCATGATACGAATGAGCGAAGGATACGATCTCGGTACGACCTGTGACGCGTTTGGCCAGTTTCATCGCCCCTTCGATGGCCTCCGTACCGGAATTGGTGAAGTAAACAGCGTTCAGTGAGGAAGGAAGGTGACGGCTCAACAGTTCGGCGTACTGCACTTGCGGGCTCTCAATGAATTCCCCGTAAACCATCACATGCAGGTAGGCATCGAGCTGGTCCCGGATCGCCTGCAGGACCCTGGGGTGCCGGTGTCCGGTATTGGCCACGCTGATGCCCCCGATCAGGTCCAGGCAGGAACGCCCCTGCGCATCATAGAGTAGGCAGCCTTCAGCCCGCACGATCTCCAGCCCGATCGGAGCCGGTGAAGTCTGCGCCACATGCCGCAAAAAAAGTTCCCGCAGGTTCACGAGGATCGATTTTTCACAAAGGAAACAAGAATACGCCCGGGTGCAAAGAATTTCCCAACTTTATGCCCGGACCCGATCGAACGGTCTCCTACCCATGCCCGTCATTCTGCCCGTTGAAGGAAAACAACCCCGGTTCGGAGCGAACTGCTTTCTGGCCCCCAATTCGACCGTGGTCGGCGACGTAGTTACGGGCGATGACTGCAGTTTCTGGTTCAATACGGTGGTGCGCGGGGACGTGAATGTCATCCGGATCGGAAATAAGGTGAATGTGCAGGACGGAGCCTGCATCCATTGCACCTACCTGAAATGCGGTACCACCATCGGCAATAACGTGTCGATCGGCCATAATGCCATCGTCCATGGCTGTACCCTGCACGACAACGTACTGGTGGGCATGGGAGCCATCGTGATGGACAATGCCGTGGTACACAGCAACACCATCATCGCCGCCGGAGCCGTGGTGCTTGAAGATATGGTGTGTGAGGCCGGAAGCATCTATGCTGGAGTGCCGGCCCGGAAGGTGAAGGATATATCCCAAGACCTGATCCACGGCGAGATCGACCGGATCGCCAACAACTATATCCGCTATGCCGGCTGGTTCCGGGATCCAGATCCGGGGCCGGCCCTATAAGTTTTGGGGCGGACATGCAATTTTATCCTCCTACCTTCGTTAAGAGCTGAGACCATCGCCATGAAAAAAATACATGCACTGACCCTCACCCTGGCCCTAACGATGCTGCTGTCCTCCTGCGGCTTCCTGAACAGCATCTTCAAAAAGAAGACCGGGTGCCCCACCAATGGCAAAAACGTAGGTGCTGAACGCATTTTAAGCGGCGAAAAAACCGGGACCCAGGCGGCCCGCAAAGCAAAAAAATTCAGAAGCTGATAGAAGGAAGTGCAGCTTTTTTTGATTCGCTACTGTCTGATTGATACCATCCGGTTCAATCATCGGAACCCGGACGGTCCCCCCCATCACCATGAGCCTGACCCTGAGAAACACCCTTGGATGTACAGAAGCTGTCATTTCAGATGACGGAGGCCTGAAACAATTTTATACAGCAGCCGACATCCTGAGCCGGGAACTGCAGGTCAAATTCATCAATAAGGAAGACGATTTTGATGCGATTGACTGGGAATTTCATTACAAAGGGAGAGCCCTGACCCTTCGGTACAGCATTTACACCGGTATCAGCCTTTTTCCCACGAAGACCCGGGATGCCATGAGCAAGGAAAACAAGGCCGTAGTTGAATTAGCGGGTATCCTCGAAGAGAAACTCTTTCATCAGGGCGAGCGTCAGGCCGTCTGAATCTTAATAGCTTTTTTCACCGATGCTGTCCAGGATATTGAGGTAACTGAGATATCGCTCCTCACTGATTTCCCGATCGGCTACCGCCTGCTTCACGGCACATCCCGGTTCATCCCGGTGTTTGCAATTGTTGAAATGGCAACCTGCTAAACGTTCCCGCATTTCGGGAAAATAATGCGACAGCTCAGCCCGTTCCAGGTCCACCAGGCCAAATTCACGGATCCCAGGGGTATCGATGATCCTACCACCGCCCGGCAGATCGAACATCTCGGCAAACGTGGTCGTATGCTGTCCCTTGCCACTCCAACCACTGATGTCCCCGGTACGCAGTTGTCCGCCCGGAAGCAACCGATTCAGGAGGGTTGACTTCCCCACCCCACTATGGCCGCTGACCAATGTGGTTCGACCGTGGAGCAGGGTACCCAACTCGACAAGGCCCTCCCCCGTTTCGGCACTGGTCAGCAAAACCCGGTAACCGGCCCGTTCATACATATCCTTCAACCGCAGGAATGCGTCCTGCTCCTTGTCACGATACCGGTCCGACTTATTGAATACGACCACAGCCGGAACATGGTACATCTCGCAGGCAACCAGAAATCGGTCGATGAACCCCTGCGAGGTTCTCGGTTCGCGAAGCGTGGCGATCAGGAGCGACTGGTCGAGGTTCGCTGCCACGATATGATGCTGGTGCTTGAAACGGGGACTTTGCCGGTTGATATAATTGCGCCGGGATTCGATGCCGGTGATGATCGCCGTATGTTCCAAGGCATTCTCGGCCTCGGCATCCACCCGGTCGCCCACGGCCACCGGATTGGTACTCGTGATCCCATTGAGTTTCAGAACGCCCTTGATACGTCCGTTCCAGACCACCCCGGCATCATCTTTCAGAACATACCAACTCCCGGTCGATTTATATACCCATGCCTGCATTATGTGCAAATTAAGGATTGCGGCAATCTGTGGGGGAAATAAACAAAGCTGCCGTTGCGCATAGCTTAATTATGGATACCTTAACGAAAGAAAACCGACCAAAATCCGACATTTACGCTACCGAAAACAGATACCATGAAAAAGAACTGGCGACTCCTCATACCGACCCTTGTACTGACGGCTGGCATGCTCTACTCCTGCAGCAAAGAGGATACAAAACCCCTCACAAAGACCCAGCTGCTGTCGCTGGCAAACTGGAAGTTCAAATCGGCCGCGGCAAACGGAACCGATGTTTCGTCCCTCCTGGCCGCCTGCCAGAAGGACAATCTGATGACTTTTGCGGCTGCGGGTACCGGAACCGTGAACGAAGGCCCCTCCAAATGCAATGCCGGTGATCCCGACAACACGGCATTCAGCTGGACATTTGCCAACAACGAGACCCAGATCAATGTGTCCGCACCCCTCTTCGCCAACGGAACGAACACCCTCACCATTCTCACACTGACGGAGACCGACCTAGTGGTGACAATGGGATACAGTCCTCCGGTGGGTGCCAGCGTACTAATGACACTGTCCTTCATCCATTGATGGTCAGGAGAGATACTTGCCCACGATGGGCACACGCCGTCCGACCCCAAAGGCCTTTGGCGAGACACGAATGACGGGGCAAAACTGATTGCGCTTGTACTCGTTCCGGTTCACCAGACTGAGTACCCGGTCCACGAGCTGAGAATCGAAACCCAGCGCCTTGATCTCACGCGGACCCTGTCGCCGTTCGATATACTGATAGAGAATGCGGTCCAGGATGCCATAGTCGGGTAGGGAGTCGGAATCCTTCTGGCCGGGCCGAAGTTCCGCAGAAGGTGCCTTGGAGAGAATATTCGCCGGTATGATCTCACGATCTCGGTTCAGCCATTCGGCGAGGGCATAGACCTGGGTCTTGTAACAGTCACCCAGCACCCCGATGCCACCGGCCATATCGCCATACAAGGTACCGTAGCCGGTGGCAAGCTCACTCTTGTTTGACGTGTTGAGCAGGATGCGCTGGTCCCGGTTGGCCAGGGCCATGAGCAGGTTGCCACGTATCCGGGCCTGTATATTCTCCTCCGTGAGTCCGAAAGGCGCTTCTCCGGTGGCCGGTTTTAACGTATGAAGGAAACTTTCATAGATCCCATGAATCGGAATGATATCGTAGGGATTTCCCAGAACCTGACTGAGGCGAACGGCATCCTCCACAGCGTGCGGGGTGGAGAAGGGAGATGGCATAAGAACGGCGCGGACCTGCTCCGGTCCAAGGGCCTCACAGGCCAGTACAAGGGTAACCGCGCTGTCGATACCGCCACTGCTACCCAAGATGGCCTTTTGAAAACCCATTTTGCCGAAATAGTCGCGGATGGCCAGGACGATGGCCTCCTTGACCTCCGGGATACAAAGCCGTGGTTGCAGTTCGGGGGGATTGCACTCCGCATCGGGAAGCGCTGCGGCTGGGGCTATCACCTGCCCGGAAAAACCTTCCTGTGCATTCCACTCGAAAATTTCCAGGGCCTCTTGAAACAAAGGGAGTTGCCGGACCAAATTACCGGCGGCATCCAAAACGAGGGAGCCACCATCAAAAACGATCTCCGTCTGACCGCCCACCGCATTGCAATAAAACATGGGCAGGCCGTACTTAAGGCAGTTGCGCTTCACGATTGCTTTGCGGTCCTCCACATGCGTATAATCGAACGGAGAGGCCGAGAGATTGATCATGAGATCTGGCCGGTACGACTTCAGCTCATCCATCGGACAGCGACGGTACAGCGGATTGTCTCCCAGGTTCCAGATGTCCTCGCAGATGGTTACAGCAAGCTTGGCCCCGCGGAAGGAAATAACATCCCAGTTGTCAGCCGCCTCGAAATAACGGTTTTCATCGAAGATGTCATAGGTTGGGAGGCAGGTCTTGTGCACGACGGCCTTCACGACCCGGTCCTCCAGAAAATACGCGGCGTTGAAAAGATCCTTGCCCTCCCGTACGGGATTGCGGACCGGAGCACCGACCAAAACGGCGATCCCGTCGGCTTCCACACACAGCCGGTCGATCGCCGCCTCACAACGGGAAATGAAATCATCGAATTCCAAAAAATCACGGGGAGGATAGCCACAAACGGCCAGCTCGGAAAAAACCACCAGGTCGGCACCACAGGAACGTGCCTTACGGATCGCCGCAGTGATCCGGGCCACATTGCCATCGAAATGACCGATATGGTAATTTTGCTGTGCGAGGGCGATCTTCATCCGACAAAGGTATGCGAATGTCATGGTCTGGTCGCATACATCCATCCCTCCGCTGTAAACGATACACTATGCGCTTGAAACTGATTTTTCCGGCAGCCATGCTGCTGTTTCTTTCCTGCTCGGATTCGGGTAAGCGGAAGCCACCTGATGTGAGCGCGATACAGGTATCGTTACCCCTGGAGCGATTCGATACGGCCTTCTTTGGGATGGATACCCTGCGACTCGGGGCGGAACTGCAACGGCTTCGCACGAAGTTTCCGGCATTCTTTCCTGATTTCATGCAACAGGTATTGGGTGTTTCACCCGACCCGACCGATAGTATGACCCGATACGTAACGGCACGTTTCCTGCAGGGATACCGGCCCGTTCAGGAATACCTGCAGCAACAGTTCCGGTCCACCGCCGGACTGCAGGGCGAATTGGAGCAAGCATTCCGGTATGTGCGCCACTATTTTCCCGACTATCCGACCGGACGGATCACCTTATTCACCGGACCTTTTGACGCCCCGGGTATCGCCTCCACCTCGCAGGGGCTGGCCATCGGGCTCCAACAATACGCCGGAGCCGATTATCCCGCGTATCAGTCGCGGGAAGTACAGGAGCTCTTTCCGATTTATATTTCACGGCGTTTCGCCGCACCATACATCGTACCGAACTGCATGAAAGCGATCATTGCCGACCTGTTCCCGGATTCCAGCTCGGGCAAGCCCCTGATCGAACAGATGGTGGAAAAAGGCAAGCAGTGGTATCTGATGGACCTGCTCCTTCCCCGAACACCCGACTCCCTGAAAACAGGTTTTACACAGGCACAGTTGGATTGGTGCTTGGAGAACGAGGGACAGATTTGGACCGAGATCGTACGCAACGGTGACCTGAACTCCCTGAACCCGGTCACCATCCAGAATTATATCGGGGAGGGGCCCTTCACACAGGGGTTTTCACAGGAAGACTCACCCGGAAATCTGGGTCAGTGGATCGGATGGCGGATCGTTGGGAAGTACATGGAAAAGCACCGGGAAACCGGACCGGAAGCGTTGATGAAACTGGCTCCCAGACAATTGCTGGAGGAGGCAAAATACAAACCTAAATAAAGAGAGATCCTGTCAGTTTCCCTTGAATGGGACGATCATGTCAAAGGAGGGAATGGAAACGGAGAAGAACTGTTTATTGTGCAGGTTCTCCATCGAATAGGTGCCTTGCATCCGACCCATCTCCGTACGCAGGTTGCACCCGCTGACATACTGATAACGCTCCCCGGGTGCCAGTACGGGCTGGACCCCCACCACCCCTTCGCCCTCCACCTCCCGGTGGGAACCATTGCTGTCGAATATGAACCAATGCCTGCGGTGGAGCTTAACGGAAAATGGATTGTGATTCTCCAGGGTGATGCGGTAGGCGAACATGTAGTCCGACTGCAACGGATTGCTGTGATCGGGCTGGAAAAAGGTTTCCACGCTCACTTCTACCCCCTCGGAAATCAGGCTGACCATAGGGTAAAAGTAGTCAAAAACGACATTCCCCTTATCCGATGGGATTAATCGGCTGTATCGGCGTATTTTTGCGGCGCAAAACAGATCCTTATGAAGATAGCAGTGGCCAAAGGAGACGGGATCGGACCCGAGATCATGGACGCGGTAATCGGTATTTTTCATGCGGCGAAACTGCCGCTGGAATACGTGCCGGTAGACATGGGCAAGTGGGTGTTCGACAAGGGTTTCAGTAACGGGATGACACCGGAGGCCCAGCATACGATCGAGACCCTGGGCATTCTGTTCAAGGGTCCCATGGAAACTCCCAAAGGCAAAGGGGTGAAGAGCGTGAACGTGACCGCGCGAAAGACCTGGAACACCTATGCCAACAAGCGCGTATTTCAGACCCTGCACGGCGTGGATACGGTCTTCTCCAAGGCTGGTATCCCGATCGATCTCACCATCGTTCGTGAGAATATTGAGGACACCTACGGGGGGATCGAACACATGCTCACCCATGATGTAGCCCTCAGCCGTCGTTTCATCACGCGACCGGGCAGCATGCAGGTGATCCGGTATGCATTTGAGATGGCGCGTAAGAAAGAGGCTCGCCGCATCACTTGCGGACACAAAGCGAATATCATGAAGATCACCGACGGACTCTTTCTCGAGGTCTTCTATGAGGTTGCCAGGGAATATCCCGAACTCAAGGCCGATGATGTGATCGTGGACGACCTCTGCATGAAACTCGTTACGCGCCCCGACCTCTTCGATGTAGTCGTATTGACGAACCTGCAGGGCGATATCGTATCGGATCTTTGCGCCGGATTGGTCGGCGGACTCGGTTTCGCCCCCTCCGCCAATATCGGAGACCACATCTGCATCTTCGAGGCCGTTCATGGCACCGCCCCCGACATCGCCGGAAAGAACATCGCCAATCCAACGGCCTTGCTGCTCAGCGGTCTGGCCATGCTCCGCCACCTGGGCTATATGGAAAACGCCGCGCTGATTGAGAACGCCCTGTTGCATACCCTGGAGAGCGGCGTCCGGACCGGCGACTTCGGGGACCGGTCTACACCGGCCTCCAATACGTCGGAATTCGCGGCATCCATCATCGGGAATTTCGGCAAGCAACCCTCACAAGGGGCCAAACCCGCACTTCCCAATAAACCGATAACACCGACCGCCTTCCACCTGGAGAAGAATCCCCTCATCATGACGGAAGAAATGGAACAGGAGAAGATCGTCGGAGTGGATATGTTCATCGAAAGCATGGAACAACCCGGACCGGTAGCAGAAAAATGCCTGCGTATAACAGGAGACCTTTTCAAATTGGTCACCATCAGCAACCGCGGCACGCAAGTATGGCCGAAGGGCTCCATATTCACCAATCTCGTAAACCAGTACCGCTGTCGCTTTGAAAGCGTGGGGGATGAACCGATCACACAGACCGATGTCCTGGAACTGTACAAACGTCTGATGAAGGAATTCAAGATCTGTTCGACCGAGATCTTAAACATGTGGGGCGATAAAAAGGCCTACAGCCTCGCGCAGGGACAATAACCGGTCCCGCTCAACCGCCTGACCGCTT
>JBJOMF010000229.1:0-3659 GCA_046052505.1 Bacteroidota bacterium
AGTGACCGGATCCTCCGCTTTTTTACTTTTTCCTTTGCCTTTCTGGCCCTTCGTGTCAGTCTGTCCGGCCATCCGTTCTTTCCATTGCACCCACTCTTCATACCCGCCTTTGAACTCTTTGACCTCCTGATCGACGATCTCCCAGATCTTATTGGCCGTTTTGGATACGAAGTAACGGTCGTGGCTAACGAGGATGAGTGTGCCCTCATATTTATTCAGGGCTTCGATCAGCAATTCGCAACTGTGCATGTCAAGGTGGTTGGTGGGCTCGTCGAGCATCAGGAAATTGGCCCTGCTCACGATCACTTTGGCCAGCGCCACCCGGGCTTTCTCCCCACCGCTCAGGATACGCACCTTCTTGTCGGCATCATCCCCGCTGAAGAGAAAGCACCCAAGCAGTGAGCGAAGCTCCAGCTCGGTCATCTGGCTGCCGCAGCCTTTCAGCTCGTCGATCACCGTATGGTTCAGTTCCAGTGCCTCCAGCTGATGCTGGGCATAGAAACTGGCTTCCACATTGTGACCCCATTTGCGTTCCCCGCTGTAGGTTTCGGTCCCGGCTATGATGCGTAACAGGGTCGATTTCCCTTTTCCATTCGCCCCGATCAGTGCGATCTTATCGCCCCGGTCAATCTCGGTGCTGGCATGCCGGATGATCTCATTCTCGCCGAAGGCTTTTGCCACCTCCTTCAGCTCTACGATGACCTTGCCCGGAACCTTGTCAACCCGGAAATTGATGCGCATGTTCGGCCGTACCAATTCGGCATCTTCGATCCGCTCCAACCGGTCGAGCTTCTTAATCAGGCTCTGGGCCATGGCTGCCTTGCTGGCCTTGGCCCGAAATCGTTCGATCAGACGTTCCTGCTGGCGTATGAAATCCTGCTGGTTCTCGAACGCTTTTTGCTGCAATTCGATCCGAACTGCTTTTTCCCGTTCATAATAGTCATAATTCCCTTGGTAGAGATGGAGCTCCTGCTGGTAGAGTTCAGCGATCCGATTCACCATGCGGTTCAGGAAATATTTGTCGTGGCTCACAATGACCACGGCTCCGGGATAAGCAGCCAGGTATTTCTCCAGCCATTCGATGGAGGGCAGGTCGAGGTGGTTGGTCGGTTCATCCAAAAGCAACAGATCGGGCTGTTGCAGGATCATCTTGGCCAGCAATACCCGCATCCGCCATCCGCCGCTGAATTCACTATAAGGGCGTTGCAGGTCGGCATTGGCAAAGCCCAGCCCCTGCAGCACCTCTTCGGTACGGTGATGCATGGTATACCCTCCCAGTGTTTCGAGTTCATGCAACTTGTCGGAATAACTGTGCAGGAGACCCTCTGCTTTCACCGGGTCTGCATCCGCATCGGCCGTTTCCAGTTCCTTGCCGATCACCTCGATCTCTCTTTCCAGGGCCAGGACCCGTTCAAAGGCTCCCAGGGCCACCTGCAGGATGCTTTCACCCGTATCGAAACTGAGTAGGTCCTGATGCAGGTAACCGATGGTGGTGGAGCGGCTGCGCTCTACGCTGCCGGCCGAGGGTTGATATTCACCGATGAGGAGCTTCAGCAGGGTGGATTTTCCGGTACCGTTGTATCCGATCAGACCGTACCGGTCGCCCGGTTGTATATGCCAGGTGGCGTCCTGCACGATCACCCGCGCCCCGAATTCGAATGTCACGTTTTGCAGACCGGCCAGCATGAATGTGTTGGTTTCGTTTATTGAACAGGTCCGCAAAGGTAACGCATCTTCCGGGAGGAATCCCGGACCGGGAGTATCTTTACAACCCGTTGCATGAAAAACACCCTACTCCTGATCGCTGCCCTCAGCATTGTCACACCGCTCCTGGCCCAGCAGACGCCATCCGCCGGTAGGGTGGTACTCAACGGCTATGTGCGCGACAGCCTGACCGGTGAATCCATCATCGGAGCCACGATCACGGTAGGTGGCGGCAGCCGGACCGTTACCAGCAACCAATACGGATTCTACTCCCTGACACTTGACAAAGGGCGGCATACGATCGCATTTTCGCATGTGGCCTACCAGGTCCGTGCCTATTCCCTTCCACTCGACAGCAATAGTAACCTCAATGTAGACATGGTATCCCGCTCGGCTGCCATGAACGAAGTGGTCGTCTTCAGCCGGCGCAGGGACGGAAATGTAAAAAATGCCCAGATGGGCCGGGTCGACCTGAGCATGAACCAGGTCCGTAATATACCGGCCTTCATGGGGGAGGTCGACCTGCTGAAAGCCCTGCAACTGCTGCCGGGGGTCCGGAATGCCGGCGAGGGCAATGCCGGATTTTATGTGCGGGGAGGAGGCCCGGATCAAAACCTGATCCTGCTCGATGATGCCGTCGTTTATAACCCGGGGCACCTTTTCGGTTTCTTTTCCGTTTTCAATTCCGACGCGATCAAGAATGTGTCCCTCATCAAAGGCGGCATGCCAGCGCAATATGGCGGCCGCTTGTCCTCGGTAGTGGATGTGACCATGAAAGACGGCAATCTCAAGGAGTTTCAGGGAGAAGGCGGGATCGGTCTGATCGCCTCCCGTATCTCGCTGCAGGGACCTTTGAAAAAAGACAAGTCCGCTTTTATCCTGTCGGCCCGCCGAACGTACGTGGATGCGCTGGTCAATCCCTTCCTGTCCAAGACCAGCAGCTTCTACGGCTCGGGTTATTATTTCTACGACCTGAATGCCAAGGTCAACTTTCGGTTCTCCGAAAAGGACCGAGTGTATGTCAGCGGGTATTTCGGTCGGGACGTATTCGACTTCGTCAATCAGAAGCGTTCCTTCCGTACCAATATACCCTGGGGCAACTCGACGGCCACGTTACGCTGGAATCATGTGTTCAACCGTCGCCTCTTTGCCAATACCACCGCCGTTTACAACGATTACCGGTTCCGGTTCACCGCAAGCCAGGACAACCTGGAGATCGGCCTCCGGTCCGGAATACGGGACGTTACGGTCAAAAGCGACTTCGATTATTTTCCGCTGCCGGGTCACCGGCTGAAATTCGGAGGCCTGCTGACCTATCACCGTTTCATCCCGAACGTAGCGAGCGGGCGGCAGGATTCCATCGTTTTTCGTCCAAACAACGAGCGGGAAAAATATGCGGTGGAAACAGCCCTTTACCTGCAGGATGACTGGGAGTGGGGTACACGCTGGAAGGTCAATTACGGGATCCGGTACTCCCGTTTTGCACAGATCGGTCCTTATACCCGGTATGTCCGGGATCAGGATGGTAACAAAACCGACAGTACGATCTATGGGAGCTTTCAGAATGTCCGTTCCTATGGCGGACTGGAACCGCGCATCACCCTGCGCTATTCGTTCGATGCCGTCAGCGCCCTGAAATGTGCCGTTTCGCGCAACCTTCAGTATATCCACCTGGTCAGCAATTCTGGCAATACCCTTCCCACCGATCTCTGGGTGCCGAGTACCTACCTGGTCCGGCCACAGATCAGCTGGCAATATGCGCTGGGTTATTTTCGCAATTTCAGCGACAACACCTGGGAAACCTCCGTAGAAGTTTACTACAAGGACATGCAGCAGCAGCTGGATTACCGGGAAGGCTATACCCCCTCGCTGACCGATCCGGAGGAAGAATTCGTATCCGGACGTGGCTGGAGCTATGGGGCCGAATTCCTGATCAACCGCCAAAAAGGAAGGCT
>JBJOMF010000230.1:0-26116 GCA_046052505.1 Bacteroidota bacterium
CCTGGTCGATCGCCTTGAACATCTCATCCTGATGGGAGTTTTTGGTCACATACGCCAAGGCGCCATTTTCGATCATGCGCTTGGCATAGGCGATCTCATTGTGCATGGAAATACCGATAACGATCACACCGGGTTTCTTGGCTTTGAGCAGGGGAACGGCCTCCAGCCCGGTATAGGGACGGATATTGATATCCAGCACCACGATATCCGGTGATACGGCTTCCAGCTCATTCAACAGGTCTTCCGTATTATTATAGGTCTTCACGACCTCATAGGCCGGATTCTGTCCCAATAAAAAGGCCCATGCCTCCGCAATGAGGGTGTGATCGTCGGCTATGACTATTCGTGTCTTTTTCATGATCAGATCGGCATATGTATGGTTATGGTGGATCCCTTTCCGGGCACACTTTCGATATCGATATCCCCTGCATGGAATCGTATGCGTGATTCCATACTGTTGAGCCCGACTCCTTTGCGCACTTTCTCGACATCAAACCCTTTCCCGTCATCACTAAATAGCAGAACCAGCCGCTTTTTGACGATCTCGAGCCGTACGCTGATGGAGTCAGCGTTGGCGTATTTGAAGGCGTTGTTGATGAGTTCCTGCAGTACACGGAACAGTACGATCTTCTTTTCCATGGCAATCGAGGCGTCATGTTTGGAATCATACACACTCAGACGGAAAACGGGTCTTTTCAGGATCGAATAGCTGTCGATCAGCTCGATCACCGCATCCCGCAGGCCCAGGTCGCGTATGGATGGCGGTGTCAGGGTGCGTGACAGGGTGCGTACCTGTTCTAGTGTCTGGGCAACGGATTTCTGCAACTCATCCAGCTCATCCAAGCCATATGTACCCTTGTGCCGCATCATATTGATATACAGGGTCAGATAGCCAAGCATCTGGCCAACCCCATCGTGCAGGTCTTTACCAATAACGGTACGTTGCTCTTCTTCAGCCTGCAAAGAGGCTTCAAGAATGGCCTTGGCCCGATTGGCCTCTTCATTCCGTAATGCACTTTCCATTTGCCGGATCTTGGTAACATCCCAGTGAATACCGACAGATCCTTTTACATTCCCTTTCACATCAAATAACGGAGCGCCGCTGATCACCCAGTTGGCCAATATACCATCCTTCTTTAGGACCTCGATCTCGTACACAGTTGCAATCTTGCTTTCACGTTGGGATTGCTCCTTCTTTCTGATTTTTTGGGATTTTGATCCGGGAGGCAGAAACAATTGGTCCGCATTCTGACCGATCAGCTCCTCATGTGTATATCCTGAGATCTTCTCCATAGCATCATTCGCATACAGTATCTTTTCATTTATATCAACCTCGATCACACCCAACGACATATTCTGAAAGAGAGACCGGTATCGCTCCTCGCTGGACTTGAGCGCATCAATGGCTTGTTTCCGCTCCGACACATCCCTCATGAACGCACAGAAGAAATTCTGAGTATCGGATTTCACATGAATGATGGTGATCTCGGAAGGGAACTGGATCCCATCCTTGCGTAGGGCCGGTATCTCGATCAGTTTATTGAGCAGATGGGGTTCCCCGGTGCTCAGGTACCTGTTAAAACCCTTTTTATGCAGCTCCCGTAATTCGGGCGGCACGATCAGTTCCGCCATAGGACGACCCATGGCTTCTTCCGCCTTCCAGCCAAAAATGGTCTCGGCTTGACGCCCCCAGAAAGAAATATTACCCTCTAGATCCATACAGATGATGGCATCCATGGCCGAATTCATGATCAAGCGGTTGGTTTCCTCGCTTTGCTGCAGTTTCTGGAAAGCGATCTGCTGCTCATTGATATCCCGTATATGCCATATCAGGCTTTTCTCATTCTCCAGGTCCGGAATGGACGATACGAGACCCTCCACCCAGACCTCCTGTCCGTTTTCATGCACCAGACGAAACATATAGGTGAACTGCTCGTTCAATGGATAGTCGTTGGCCGTAAGCTGGGGTACGATCAGTTGCTGACACATCGGGCAGAAAAAATCATAAAGCGATCTGCCGACGACTGCTGCCACTTCAAAGCCGATGATCCGCCTTACAGAAGGGGATATGTAATTAACCTGTCCCTTCACATCAGTGAGCACTACAATATCATTCGAGTTATTAGTGATCAGCTCTAACTGGCGCTTCTCCTTCTCCAGTTCCTGATTCATATGATACTCCTTCGTTAAATCGAAGAATGCTCCGATATAACCGAGAAACTCCCCGGAAGGCAGGAATCGCGGTATGGCTTTTTCCAACAAGTAGTGATAATCGCCGGAGGCACTCTTGACAAGGAACTCCTGTTCCACCGGCTTTTTCTCATCGAGCTGCTCGCGCCAGCTTTTTCCGGTTAAAAGCCGGGAAGAAGTGTGTACACGTGCCAGAAATTCATCGGGCCCTTCGAATTCCTCCAAACCCTTTCCGAAGAAATCCCGGGTCCTTTGGTTGGAGTAGGTGACAAGGTGTTTGGCATTAGACACCCAGATCATAACTGGCATAGCCTCCGTGATCTGCCGAAAGCGGGTCTCCGTTTCCAGTACGTTTTGCCGAAGAAGTTCATTGGCAGACACGTCTATGATCCGTCCGGTCAGCACTTCGTCATTCAGAAAAGGATCGTATTTTTTCCGAATCTCCTCCTCCAGCCAGATGATTTTTTTTGTGATCCGGTTGACAACCTGGTACCGAAAGACCACCTGCCCCTTGGCATCCAATTCCTGCAACGCATTCTCATAGTTCGAAACCGACTCCTCTGAAACGCAGCGGCGCTTTTCAAGTAGTGGGTCCTCGACTTTTCCGGGGTTGAAACCGAAGAGCAGCGGCCATCGGGACGTAAAGAAATTATTCTCACTCCTATTGCGGTATACAATATAATGGACTGCATCCGTGGATTCCAGAAAATTGCTCAACCGATAGAAATTCTCATACGCCCGCTTCCGGGTCTGGATGAGGTCAGTTGTGTCGAAGCCGTAAAAATTTACTTTTTTACGGCCGTGGAACCGCTTGAAGTGCAGGGTGAAGATCCGCGCATCAGAAAGTACCTCGATCTGACCGACATCCTCCAACTCACCGACCACGTACTTGAAAAAATCAGGGAATGCGTAGGGAACACCTTTATATTCGATCCGCTGCAATGCCAGCGCGGCTGCGTTAGCGAACTCAATGGCTCCTGTATCATCGATGCGAATGACGGGGTTGGGATTCACGATCGGAAACTGGGCCAGCAGTTCGGCCTGTTCCTGATTGGAGGTCAGCTGGTCGCCCAAGCCGACATTCTTCTCCTTAAGTTGTGCATTGATTAGTTCGTAATCCTCATTTGCGATCTGGGAGGCATGCTCTAATATCTTGATATCGCGCTCGTAGCTGTAGATACGCGCACTGAGTTTTTGCCAGATGGGACCCAGTTTTTCCCGGAGCTGGTCATCGATCAGGGCGTCTTTATTGAGGATTTCGATAATGGAGGGATGCAGCATATCAGTTCTCGTACAAAAGAGTTACCACAACGGTTTGGTTGTGCAATTCACATCCCTGACCATAACTGGTCCGTTTCGAAAATTCCCCATATGAATAGAAGCCGGCTACCAGTGTATGGGGGTTCAGCTGGTCGGTAATCGCCTTGATCTCATCATTGGCCCTTGCATCCAGGACCAGCCGGCGACCGATGCAATTGAAAATGAGAGCCAGCTCGCTGCTCCTCGATATATGCATCGGATTTTCGACCCGGGCATCTGCAGCCGCATTACCTGCCATGTGGATCACGTCATCAGTATTCGTGCGCATGAGCCGGATCCGGGACCCGACGGGCACCTTGCCGGCGAAACGCATCGATCCTGTTGCCTCATCTACGTGCAGAATGGTCCGAACCACATGATCGTCCGATGAATTTTTGAGGATCGCAATGGGAAAGAACAGGGCCGAACCCGGAAGTTCCCTAGCATATTCCCCCAAGTACCTCTTGTACAGCGTCAGGGCGTTCTCACCATCGATCTCGAACAGCTCATTTCCCTCGGAGCGGGTGATCGTTCGCTCAGGTCCGAAAAGTGTCCAACCGCCCTTGACCCCGGAGCTAACCTGTAAGGCGCTCCCATAAAAACCGATCAAAACCACATTACCCGTGGATAAATTCCCGTCCGTACCGGTGAGTGTCTCGCCAAATCGGGCTCCATCGCCCGCCATGGCACCGGTGATGGTGACCGATGGATCGAAAACCGTATTCATGCCCTCGATAAGTTCATCGCCAACGATCAGGGCGCCGTCGGACAATACCATGACATAAGAAAGCTCCTTGGAAGGCAGCTGTCTGGCCAGGGACCGACCCAGCTCGAATGAATTGACATGCCGGGCGATGCGGTCCTCAACGATCTCGAATCGGGTTTTATCGAACGATAAAGCCAGACAAAAAACCGTGTCTGTATTACACCCCCCTCCGTAGATCTCTCCGGCCGTGCTGCAGGCAACGGACCGTGCATTTGTGAACACTTGCGCGATGGGCGGAATCACATCCGGCTCCGTCAACAGCCGGCGCTCACCGAAAATGAGCAGGAGCTGGTAGGTATCGGCCGAATTTTTCAGGGTGTCAAAACCCATCCAACCCCCATTTTTATACAGTAGCAAATCGGCTATCATGTGGTTTTTCCGTTTGACAGGGTTATTCGAACGTATTGGCGTATCGTACCGTCCCGGGAAGAGTACAATTTAGGCTAAATAAATCGGGTTTCCAACCACGCTGTGCGTCCTGTGTACTGCAACACCTGATTTGATATATAGTATTGAATATAAAGTATTTATAATCGAGCTTCATGCTATAGGCAACCGGACATCAAATGTTGTCGAAGCAGCCACGGAGCGGATACCGATCGTTCCTCCATGCTCTTTGACCACAGCTTGTACGATGGTCAGGCCCAGCCCGCTGCCACTCAGCCGGGACTTGGTGGTAAAGAACCGGGTAAAAATATCCTTGAGGGATTCTTCCGGGATCGGTGGTCCGTTGTTCTCGAAGCTAACGCAGACCATATTTCCCTCGATACGGGCTATGATCTTGAGAATGGGATGAGCCGTTTCCCGCATCGCCTCCCCTGCATTCTTGATCAGGTTCGACCAAAGCTGGAATAGTTTGATGTCATTCCCCGGGATATTAATATCAGCGGGAACATGCATATCGATACGGACGCGCCCGCCAAAGGAATAGCTGAAGATGTTCAAGGCCGCCACGATGCTATTATAGAGGCTGATCGGCCGCTTTAGAGCCGCGTCGGTTTTGGTGATATATTCCCGAAGATTCTGAATGACCGTGGAGGAGCGCCTGGTTGCATTGGTGATCGTTTCCGTCAAACTCGTGATGGTCTGGATCTGCTCCGTGATCGCCAGAAGAGGCAGGGGGCTCGGATGCTGCAACACCTCGAGAATAGCTTCCTTTCCGGTGATGCGGCATTTGACAAGTTTATCCCTCAGCGGATCTCGCAGTTCAGCGGAAAGACCCGTACAGGTTTCAAGGATCGCTCCCACGGACATCTTTTCCTCCTCCAGTTGCGAACCGGAAACAAAGATCTCTTTGGGGATACGAGCTGCCAATTGATGGGCCTCCCGGATCAATTGCGTGGGATGGGCTTGCAATTGCTCCCCCATCAGCAGTCCGATATGATAAACCAATGATTCAGCGCCGATCAGGATGGTGCTCATGGGTGTGTTAAGGTCATGCGCCACGCCGGCAGCGACCTCACCGATGGCCGCCAGTTTTTCCTGTTCGGTATAGGCCCGGGTCAGGTCAAGATACCGTTGTGTGTTGTCGATGACTTTCCTTTCCAGCTCCTGGTTCAGCGAACGGAGGTCCGCTTCCATCTTCTTTCGCTCTGTGATATCAGTTTCCACTCCGATATACCCCAGGAGTTCACCCGACCGAGATTTGTACGGGAAAATATTCAGGTCCAGCCAATATTCTTTTCCCGCTTTACCCCGGTTGAGTATCTCCAGGTTGCGGATCGTTTGGTGATTTGACAACATCCGGTTGATCATTTGCACGGTCTCAGGATCCGTTTTCTCAAATTGGAACATGCGGGGCGTTTGACCTCGGATCTCATCGAACGTATAGCCGGTCATTGCCAGGAAGCTGGCGTTTGCCCATACGATCTGCTTATACGGATCGGTGATGATGACGCTATTCGAGGTTTCCTCAGCAACGAAAGAAAGACGGATGATCTCCTCCTCAGCCTGCCGCTGGCGGGTGATATCCTGCAGGGTGCCGTTCACCACCGCACGGGCCTGCTCATCCACACCCGCATGGCAAAGGATACGAACCCAGAGCACCTTACCCGTAAGGTCGTCACGCATCCGTACCGTATCATTGAGATGAGTCCCTTTGGCATGAGCCTGGAAAAAAGGAGCGATCCTGCTTGCATCCTGGGGATGCACCCGATGGAGGAAATTCGACCGGTCCTTCTGCGGCATTTCACCGAAAAGTTCCGCCATCGATTCGGAGCATTCGAAGCGGTCGGTATCCGGATAATACTCAAAGCTTCCGAGTGAAGCCATCCGTTGCGAGTTGATCAGCTTCACCCGGGCATCCTCGAGCTGAGCGGTCCGGGCCCTTACCTGCTGATCGAGCGTATTGAGCAGGTTGTCTTTTTCAGACTGTTCCTTTTCAACACGTTCCTGAAGCGAGAGAAAATTATCGGCAAGCGTTCGTACCTCACCATAGCTCTTTTCACGTACCTGCCGGATATCCGGTATGGAAATACGGGGTTGATCGATGAGTTGAGCGAATGTCAATAGCGGCCGGGCGACGAGATTCGCTATATAAAAAAGAATGATCCCGAGCACAATAAATGAAAACAGGATGGCCAGATAGATAGGCCGGTTCAACGTACTGATCCTGTCCCTGATCGTTTTCTCCAGGATCCCGACACGAACAAATCCATTGATACCGGAGGCCTGGTAGGGGATATCCTCGAACAGGTATTTGCCTGGCGACAGATTGGATGGATCGATCGTCGTAGAATCCGGGAACATGACCAGAAGTTCATTCTTCTTCGACAGGGAATCGACCGTGTATATGGCAATGAAATCAAAGATGGAATCTGTTCTCACATATTCATAGGTACGGACCAACCCATTGAAGTCCTCGGCTTTCAGCGAAAATTCCACCCCCAGTGCGATGGTGCGGCCTGTTTTCCGGAGGATTTCTCTGTAGTTATCTGTAAAGAGTGTCTTTTGCCGTGACGGGTAATAAATGGCAATCGCCGCAGCAAGGACCAGCAGGAACAATACAAATGGAAGCCAAAGCCTAAATACCAGAGATCCCCGGAACCGGATCATACTATTGGATTATTAGGGAAACGTTTTCCTTCTTCAATGTAGTGGTCTGATCGGCTGATACTATTCCGACCGCACCCTTGTTCTGAAGCACATATTGAATGACTTCCTGATCCGAATCGAGAAAGACCGGCGGACTGTACCGACCCTGGAACACAAGGGAAAGCCAGAATTTCTGAAGATCCCTGAACGATCCTTTGTACAGCAGCCTGGACTGGGCCGCAGCGGCCGGATGTTTGGAGGAAGGCAACACGATGATGACCTGTTCCTCCGTCTTCGGCCATCGGGTGTACTTGGCCTGATAGATCTTGGCGGCCTCCTTCAGGGGGAGTGGGCTGCCAAGGCCACTCCCGTTGTGCACCAATGCGAACGGCGTCTGGGTCTGGGCCTGACCGTCCCTGAAAAATGAAAGTGCAAACAGGAATAATATGATTCGGAGGATTCTCATGTCAAAACCCGTAAGCCAATTGAACCTTTAATTTCACATGATGATGCCTTGATTCCTCAGAGGGCTGGGTATACCGGTCGAATTTTTGAAAGTCCGCCTCGACTTTTAGGTTCACATATGGACTGAACTCATGCCGGTATCCGATCGCGATCTGAGAAACGTTGTAAGGATAGGTGTATAGGTCGGCACGACTGATATGCATGAAATCTACCTGAATGAACGGCACACTCTTTTCATTGATCCGATAGCCCGCATACAGGAAATTGGAAAAATTATTCGCCCCTCCGAGTGAATCACTCTGTGTATGATTATAGCTGAACTCGTCCAGGACCTCTACCTTATCTCCAAAATAAGCAGCCGAAGCGCTGAAGAGATTGAAGCGCACATCCCCTTTATAAATCGGTCCGGTATATTCCACATTCCGGGGATTCAGATGACCTACATGCGACCCCCTTACGGCATTGCGGACCAAGGAATGATAATAGGAAGCGCCTATCCGAAAATTAGGCTTCGGTTTGAAATGAACCGCAGCGGTGATGGAAGGCAGCCACTCATTCGGCAATCCATCGGATGAGGAGATCCCGTTGCCATATACAATATCATACCCGAAATTCGCATCTCCGAGATTTTGCCCCTGGAACTGGACCCCGGTCGTATGTAGGGGAACCAGGTGACTGAATGCGATGGGCCTTTCGATGACCGGAAAGAACAGGCGGCCGTGATGGTACACGTCATTCCAGTAATTGACGGGGGTATGAACCTTCCCGACGATGATATTGTGATTTTTGTAATAATTGAATTTCAGAAAACTGCGTTCGATACTGGGCAGGAAGGTCGTGGCTGAATTGCTGTTGAAACGGATCACATACTCGCCAAGGAAAGAGATCTTGTTGTTGATGGCGGAGGTAACGAAGAAGTCGTGCTCCCCGATAGTGAAATTGGCACTCTTTTCATGCCCTTCACCGGGGTCGAACTGGTGCTCGATGTGACCAAATCCGTTGAACTGGGTACGGGGTTTTTGGCCATACGCCAATGAAACGGACAGGCCGAACACCAGTAGAAGAAAAAAATTACGCATCAAAATTGATTTATTTGATCAGCCGGTGATGGTTTCCTGTAAAGCAGTTTTTAGATCGGTGAGGGTCCAGGGTTTGTTTATAAAGCTGGTTATCAATCCGGTGTGCAATAGCTCCCGTACCTCAAACTTGTCAGCCTGACCGGAAAGCAGTACGCAGGGGATGGCGGGATGCGTGGTCTTCAACGCATAGATCAGCTCATAACCCGTCATTTGCGGCATGCGGTAATCTGTGATGACACACCGAATCTGGTAGCCTTGCTGTAACAAGTGGTCGATCCGTCCAATAGTCTGTGTCGGATCGGTCAGCAGTTCCAGCAAAACACGCTCCCAATTTAGGAGGTCCTTCATCTGAAGACTCAGCATCTGCAGTACATAGGGATCATCATCCACGCAAACCACCGCCCATTTACCGTCTGCAGGAGGTGCCAAATCGGCTGTTTGTTTTGTTATATCGCCCGACATTGTATATGAACTTACAAGATATAACAATTTTTTGCACGGTGCAACCCCATCGGAGAAGAATGCGATACGTTCATGGCCTTCCATCGCTTTGGGACCATGGTATTGGAATGGCGTAAGCCAGAAACGAACTCGTTCGTTTAACGATAAGCGCTCACTATGAAGATATATTTAGACAAATGGGGTTATTCACCCAGATACTGGGTGATCTTTTCCAGCAGCTGGTGCTGGGTGAAGGGCTTGGTCAGATAATCGGTGAAGCCGCACTCCAGATACATTTTCAGATCGCTGATGATGGCATTGGCGGTAACCGCAATGACCGGAGTATACCGGTACATATGAAGCTGCCGGATGCGCTCCACCGCCGCGATACCGTCCATGTCAGGCATCTGGATATCCATGAGTACCAGATCATAGGTAAATTGGTTAATCCGGTCAATGGCTTCTTGGCCATTGATCACAACATCAATGGCAGGGTTGAACGGGGACAGCATCATCTTGACAAGCTCCCGGTTCAGCAGATTGTCTTCCGCCAGCAGGATCCGCTTCCTGCTAAGGTCAAGTGAACTGTAATCCCGCTGGTCGGGGGTACGGGTTGAATGAAACCGACCGGAATGCCACTGGAACGGGATCCGGATGGTTATCTGTGTGCCCACTCCTTTTTTACTTTTCACCTGGATCTCACCTTCCATTCGATCGATGATCTCCTTGGATATGTACAGGCCGAGGCCACTTCCCCCATACCGACGCTGGAAACCCTCTTCCTCCTGCGTGAATTGCGTAAAGATCCGCTGCTGCATGTCATCCGAAATGCCGATGCCCGTATCTGTGCAGGTAAATGCGGCATGGCAGATACCGCCTTCCGTAACCTCGCAATCGTAATCGAGTGCAACAGTTCCCTTTTCGGTGAACTTGATCGCATTGGATACGATGTTGATGAGCACCTGCCGCAGACGGACTGCATCCCCGGTACATATACCGTCCGACTTGCAAAGGCTGTTCAACTGGAATTTGATCCCCTTTGCCTCGGCACTGCCCTGTAACAACTCGTAGGTCTCCCGGACGAGCAGGTCGAGATTGAACGGCCCGTTACGGAGTTTGAGTTTGCCTTCCTCAGCCTGGGTATGATCGATGATGTCATTGATGATCTCCAGCAGGTTTTGTGCCGAACCACGGATCATACGCACCTTGCTGTTGTCGTCGGCTTCCAAAAGGGTTTTTTGCAACTGCTCGCTCATACCCAGGATGGCATGCAGCGGGGTACGAAGTTCATGGCTGATGTTGGCGATGAAGATCCGCTTGGCACGGAGGCTGCTCTCCGCGGCAGTTTTGGCTTTGGCCAGGGACTCTTCCGTTTGCTTCCGGTCGGTAATCAGGTTGCTGATAGAAAGGTATTGTAAGATCGTATTGCTTTCATCCAGAATGGGGTTGATGACGGTATCCAGCCAGAACAGTTCCCCGGACTTGGACCTGTTGCACACTTCACCGCGCCAGACCTTCCCACTCTTGATGGTGAACCAGAGCTGCTCCCAAAAACCGGCATCGTGAACCCCGGAACTGAACAGTTTATGGTTCTGCCCAATGATCTCGGATTCCTCATAGCCGGTAGCGGCACAGAATAAATGATTCGCCTTCAGGATCTTTCCATTCATATCAGTTATCACGACCAGCTCGCTGGTTTCGAGAGCACGCAGGACGGATTCCGTCATCCTGTGGGCCTGAACGAGGTCCAGCTGCGCCTTTTTCCGCTGGGTCTCCTCTTTTTTTACCTTGATGATATTAGCGAATAGGTCCAACAGCACTTTGAGCTGATCCACCTGCCGCATGGAATAGCCGCCCGGACGGTTGGCCAACCCGACCAGTCCGACCAGTTCCCCGTTCGGAAGTTTTACCGGGATCCCCAGATAGCGGTCGAGCGCAGGATGCCCATGGGGAACACCCCCCTTGCGGGGGTCCTTGGGTGCCTCATTGGCGATGACAATCTCACCGGTCCTGATGGAATAGCCAAAAAGAGTATCGAGGTTCTTGAATTCGAAACCGGAGAACCGATGCGCTTTGAAGAACTCATGGGTCGCCTTATCCCAGGCTATATTGGTCAGCGCATAGGTCTTCAGATAGGGAACATCGTTCTCATCGGTATTGATCTCACCCATGAATCCATATTCACTATCCGTGATCCTCAACAGCCCTTCGAGGATCTCCTCAAAGACGGCCGTGATATTGCTTTGGGTGAGGTAATTCTTGGTCAGGGCCAGCGAAAGCTCCCACACCTGCTCGCGAATTCGGATATCGGAGTAATCACTCCCGATCACAAACCAGGAACGGCTGGAACGATCCCGTACCACTTGCCAGTGAACGGTCAGATTCCCGTGCGAAGTACGGACTCTGGAATCGAAATGCTGGATGACCTGCTCCGATTCCAGATCGGGCAGCCGGATCGACTGCTGGATTCCTCCGACCCGGACCAGGGCATCCTCCAGGGTGGCACCCACCAGATCTTCATCGGCACCCGCCAGTGACCGCGATTCTTTATTATTGGCCCACTGAACGACCCCCCGGTCATTCACCAGCATGACGAGGGTTTCCATCATTTCACTTTTCATATATATAATGTGACTAAGAAGTCCGAATCTATCATGAAATAACCTTTCAGGATGTGATCCGGTCCGAAAATATTAGGGCGTCATGGTTCTACCCTGCGCAAAGAACGTTGGTTTCGGTAAGAATAGAAAGCCGACTGATGAAAATCATGTTGCCTGACACCGACTGATCCTGTAGCTTTGCGCCTCAGTTAAACTCCTTGATGCCCCCTCGTCATATCCATCCGGAATACCTCCATCCGTATCTGGGGTCCGATGCTGCAATGATTCAAAGCTTTCTGGACCTGTTCCGGAAGGAACTGGTCCGTTTTGAGGCGGTACTGGCCCCGGTGGCAGACCAGCAGAAGCTGGGGGAGGTGCGCGCTGCCTACCACAGTATATTACCTTCACTGAAGATGCTGCGACTGGAATCCCTCATGGAACTGATCGACCGGTACAAGACCGATCAGACGGCCTCGGCCGGAGACACAGGAATCTATGGCCGCATCCTGGCGCTGATCAGGGAGATCGGGGCCGAACTGGCAACCGCCTGATACCCTGAAACAGTAGTTGAAACCGGTATCCGCTCTCCTTTCCCGAATACCCATCCGCCGATCCACTCGATTTCACTACGTGGGAATACGTAAATCGATTTGATCGCATCTGAAACCCAGCCGATTCGGCCGGACTGCTCCCCTCATCGTAATACCCCCTGCTGCTTTTACTATTGTAAACCGAGCAACGCTGCGCTTTATTTGCATTGTCATTGATTCATTAACACAAAATTCAATTCTTATGAAAACATCGATCCGCCTCATCGCCGTAGCCGTACTCGGCTTTGCGTTCACCTCCTGCCAGAAGTCTGCCGACCAGATGGCCCCCGCCCCCGAAGCTTCCAAAATGGGTATCTCCCGTGACAACAGCCTGCCGGAACTGTGGTCCAAGATCCTGGGCTCCGTTGTGGATCCCCGCGAAACCACGCTGGGCACTCAGGATGCATACTTCCTGGTAGGTGACAGTCCCGTATTCTTCGTACAGATCTCCGATCAGGTTCCGACCGACGGTTTTACCGGTACGATCACCCTGAAGAACGCCGAGACCGGCGATGTACTTACCACCTTCAGCCTGACCCCTTATTACGATCCTTCGGCCGCCAACCTGCGTTTGCCCAATGATGTATCGGCCTTCAACCCGTTCATGTTCGGCCAGGTTAATCTGGATGCCAGCTACCAGGGACTCACCGTGGATATGGAAGCTACCATCACCCTGATCACCGGCGAGACCAACACACTGACACTCAACAAAGCGTTCACGGTACAGTAAGCAAAAACGAACTCCGTTACACCGACTCCCGCTTCCGCGGGAGTTTTTTTTGCCCCGAAGCCGGTAAAAATTTCACAATTCCCAATCGAGTATGAGATTCTCGTTCCTGAAAGTAGGACGTTGCACGCCGCGGGTGAGGATGTCGACCTGGTGGCTGACCGTTCGCTTGAGTGTGGATATATTCAATCGGCGGCTCGAGTCCAGCACATGCAGGATGGAATACGTGAATACCCCGTTCTGCAGGTCGCCCCGTTCCAATGCGAACTGCGTTCCGGCCGCCGCGGAAATCACGGTGGCGCCGGTTCGCTTACCCACATTGACAAAAAGATTTTGCATGAGTTCGAAGCTGTTCTTCATGCCGAGATGACCCTCCCGTTTATATACGACCGGCGTGGCACCCCGGACCAGTCGGGCATGATCGACGACCTGTTCGATGCGTTGCAGTTCTTCTTTATCCACCTCCCCGCTGTGACAGGCATCGATGAGGAGCAGTTTTTTTCGGGCGGGGATACCATCCAACAGCCCTTCAAGCTGCTCATATGGCAAGCCGTTCGATTCCGGCTGTTTGAAATCCACCGCATGCGTGGAAAGGTAATAATCAAACTCCCGGCTGAGCAGCCCGTGGCCGGAATAGGCAAGGACCACCTTACCCCCAACAGCCGATTGCATCAATTGGACCTTTAGCGCCTGGATGCGGTCAATGGTCACTGCCTCGTTGAATAAGGTATCGATGACCGCCGCTCCGGGATAGCGATCCCGAAATCGCCGGGCGAGGTCGCGGATATCTTTCACGCTGTACCGCAAGTTACTGGCACTGTCGCGAAAGCGATCGATCCCGATACCGACGAAATACAGCTGCTCCCGATCATCCGTCGGGTTCCGGTAGATGACCTTGGGCTGATGGTAGCTTTCGATGCCGTTGTCATTCAGTACGGAGACGGCGATCTGGTTCGGTCCGGGTCCCAGTTCAATGGTAACGGTGGTGTCAAAGTTGCCTGAATGCCGGTGGCGAATCGAAAGCCCTTTGCTGCCATGTACGGGTACATCATTGACCCATACAAGTAACCGATCGAGGGTGGCGCGACCATCGTGGGCCTTGATCTGAAGGCGCACCGTGCTGTCGGAGGTTCTGTTCCCCAATGCACGGGCGTTTAGGACGCGAACCTCGGGAACATCGAAGCCGGAGCGGAAGGCCATCGTATCCAACCCCAACCTCGCGATCCGTTTTCGGTACGCACGCTGGTAGGCGCGGATCAAAAGCGTATCGGTGCTTCCGATGTACTCCAGTACCTTGTCGGGACGGTTATACCGGAGGTCCAGCTGATCGAAACTGATCACGCGCAGATCCTTGTCCACGTAATGCAGCCGACGGGTGGCACCGGGCGTACACATGTAATATCCCGAGGGGATGATGGTGAAAAAATCGGTGCTGTCAATGGGAATAAAAGTATAGAGCAGGGAACTGTCCTTTGTGCGCCACACATAGTGTGCCTGCCGGTCGTAGGTCAGGTAGCGTGCTCCGCTGCGGTGCTGTTGCTCGCGCATCAGGAGTCCCTGCCGTTCCTGGTTGGTGAGAACCCGGATCCGTTTATCCTTGAGTTCGATGAGCCAGGTCGTGCTGTCTGTAACCGCCAGTAATACATCCGGGTTCCTGCCGGATTCGAAGAACCAGGGCCGCGCCCGGAGGCCGGTCTGAAAAAAATAGCGGCTCGAGTCGGTGGTGCCCCGGATCACGAGGCGATCGGTCTTATCCAGAACAGCCAGCAGGTCCCCTTCGTCCGACAGCAGACCGCCATCCCGGTTGCGCCAGTTTGAATCAGCGAACAGGGAGTCCGTACCGGGATCCCCGTTCCGGATGGCGAGGGAATCGAGGGAGAATCCAAGCCACCTCGTACCGGAAAACGTTGAAGTCCGGGCATAAAAAAGATCCCCGTTCCGGGAGGTCAGTATGGAGGGAGCATCGAACGAATTGATATAAACAGGGCTGGCATACTCCTTCCGGTCAAGTTGATAGACCAGGCGATGATCTTCCGGGTTGATCGCATAGACCAGCCGATCCCGCTGCAGGTCCCAGATACGGACCGGATTCACAGGGTCGCCTCCATCCTGAGAGTACGTGATCAGTTTCTTACCGGATGACACGAACCGAAAGACGAACGGTTGGATCTTGTACCGGTAGGGATTGCCAAGGATATTGTACAGAAACTGACCGGTTCGGGGATCCCAGACCTTGATCTGCGTGGAATACTTGGATACGGAAACGACGCGGGACTGGTCTTCATTCATCTCCGTATGAGCGATCGTGTAGGGTTCACCGGCAAGGGAAATGGAATAGCCGGATCCGATGGGGATCAAGCGGCCGGCATTGAAATCGATGAGCCCGATATAGTCCGCAGTCATGCCTGCGAGGATCTCATGTTCTTTCACCTGAAAAGTACCGAGCCCTTGCTTTTTCCGGGTATCAAAAAGAACGATTCCCGTATCGGAGGTGGGGAAAGCGATTCGTCCTTCCTCCAGGATCAACAGGTCGCCGCGAAGGTGCTGGAAGGGATCGGGGATCGTGTACAGTGGCCGTCCGCGATCGTTCGCAACATGCAGCCTGCTGGCTTTCAAATTTGGATCATACCGCAAAAAAGCAAAAGTGCGGTCCGGGAACATATATACCCTGGAAAATGAAGGAAACGGGAACGACTGGCGACGCAGCACGGTACCGGTCACCAGGTCCACGACACTCAGCTGTGGTCCGGGATCGAAGACGTAAAGCAGCCCGTCGCGGAAAAAACAATACCGGGGGCGTTCTCCCGGGGTTGACCATACGATGCGCGAGCGTTGCTGCCGGATATCCCGGGTCCAGATGCGGCCTTGTGGATCCATGAATACGATCCATCGTCCCTGATAGAGGATGGGCCTGTTATTCTCCGCCAGTGGCAACTGATGCTCCCCCGTGGAAAGTTCCACAACGGACAACCCCCGAATTTCCTGCGGGATCGAATCGACCGGTTGACCTGTCAGTGCCGAATAGATCCGTTTGTTGTTATAGAAGAATCGGTCATCGGTACAGACCAGCAGGTCCTGAAAGGCGAAATCATCCGAACCGGACCGCCGGTAGATCAATTCCTGGGTTCGGACATTCCAGGCAGCAAGACCCTCGGAGCCTCCGGTCAGGATCAGACTGTCGTTGCAGGCGAACTGCGCCCGGCAGGAATACGAGTCGGCTGGCAGGGTGAACAGAAGCCTGCCCGAAGCCGCATCCCATAGCTTGGCCTGTCCGTCGCGTGCACCGGTGAGGGCCCATTGCCCGTTGCGGCTCAATTCGAGCGACAATAAAACGCTCTCATTCTCGAGGGCATCGAGATGCCCGATCTGTAAGACCAGTTTCGGGTCCTGCGCCCGCAGAACGCCTGCATGAATGAGCAGTATCCATCCGAGTATCCGAACTAAAAATGACATACCGTCTTTTGGATAAAATTAAAAGCGTCCGGAGTATGTGCCATACCCGCTTACCCGGATCGTCGGTTCATTTCAGGTGCATCCTGAACCAATCGATATGCTTCCTGTACCGGTGGATGATATAGCTGGGTACCCGCAGGCCATGGTGCTGACCGGGGTAAATCACCAGCTCGGTGGGGATACCCACTGATTTGAATGCCTGATACATTTGTTCGGCCCCGATCACCGGAACATTGAAATCATCCTCACTGGCCATGAACAAGGTGGGGGTTTTGATCTGCTCCACCTGAAAGAACGGATAAGAGAGGTCCATCCATTTCTTGGGATTCTTCCACGGTTTACCCAGCTCTTCCTCGTACTGCGTGATGTACTGGTCGGACCCGTACAATGAAAGCTGCAGGGAGCTGCCCGCACCGCTGACGGCTGCCTTGAAGCGGCCATCGGTGGCGATGGTATAGTTGGTCAGGATCCCGCCATAGCTCCAGCCTCCGATGCCGAGGCGGGCCGGATCGGCGATGCCGGTCTGAACCAGATGGTCGGCAATGGCGATGATGTCCTTGACCTCCTTATTGCCCCAGTCGCCGTAGATGGATCTCGTGTAGGCACCGCCCCTGCCACTGCTGCCCCGGTAATTCACGGCCGCGACGGCATAACCGGCACCGGCCAACACCTGCCGGCTCATGTCGAATGAATAATCATCCTGGGCCACGGGACCCCCATGGATGAACAGTACCAGCGGCAGGTTGCGGGCGCTGCTGTCGGGCAGGTAGAGGATCCCCGACACCCGGTTCTTGTCCGATGCGATGGCCTCGATACCGCGGACAAGCACCGGCCTTAGCGGTGCCAGGAACGCATCGGTGAGCCGGGTCAGGCGGCTGAAAGTACCGTTGCGGCGGATGTAGATCTCATTGGGTGTGTCTTTATCGGCATAGAGGGCTACCAGCTGTCCGGCCGCGTTGATATCGATCGAGGAAAAGACCCCGTTCTCTGCCGTGACCCTCCGGTTCGACCGGTTCGTTACATCGAATGCCAGCACCTGCTGGCGGCGGTCATCCTCGACCAGCGCATAGATGGTGCGGCTGTCATTCGACCAAACGGGGTTTTCAACAGAGGCGTCGATGCCGGCGGAAAGCACTTCCGCCTTCTTCGATGGAATATGATACAGGTGCAGGCGGGTAAGTTCATACATGGAAAAATTCCCCTCGCCGGTAGATTGGGTATACAACAGGTACTGGCCATCCGGGCTGAACCGGGGACTGCCGTTCGGTCCGGGAAAATAGGTGAGTTGCTCCGACTGCCGGGTCGTCAGGTCCATCAGGAAGATATCGGTGTTCTCGTTCCGGTCCGGATCGGCCGAGACATTGCTAACGTAAGCGATCCTGCTACCATCGGCACTGGGTACGGCACCGGTCTCGTTGCGGTCACCCCGGGTGAGGGTATCCAGCTTCCGGGTCTTCACATCGAACAAGTACAAATGGGTCTTACGGTCATCGAGGTATCCTTCCTGATCGTTCTTGAACTGATACCGATTGATCTCATAGGGCTTGCGGACCTTGCTCTTGGCCGTATCGGCGGTACCGGGGTCACGCATCTCGATCAGGATCCTCGAACCGTCGGCGAACCAGCGGTAAGCGGCGATCTCGCCTTTGACCTCCGTGAGGGGAAGGGGTTCGCCGCCTTTGCGGTTGAGCAGAAAGATCTGGGTGCGTCCATTGTCGTCCTTGTCTTTCGACAGGAAAGAAATGTACCGGTTGTCGGGGCTCCAGGCCGGGGAGCCGGCAGACCGTTCACGGGTGAGCTGGATGGTCTCCTCCCCTGTTGTATTGACCATATAGAGCTTACTCTCATACCGGTCCTTGACCGAATCGACCGACGCGAGTTGGTACATCACCCACTGCCCGTCGGGTGAGATGCGCGGGGCGCTTACGGACTGCAGCCGGTATACATCCTCGGGGGCGATCATTCTTTTTTGAGCGGAGAGGTGGAGACACAGCAGGCAGCAGAATACCGTGAGCGATTGGCGGTTCATGGCGATGAGGTGTTTGCATAAAAATACAGGTTTCCGGAGTACCCCTGCGTCATCCTGTACGGAGGCATTGACAAGTGACTCTATATCTGAATAATGATTATCTTTCATAGGAGCATGCCGGTTGCCGTTCCAGAACGGGCACTCCGGAATCCTGCCGTACCCGCATCACCTTAATGCCATGTGTTATGTACAGGATCCTGTTCTTCGTTCTATTGCTCAAGATGCTGCCGTTGCAGGCGCAGCGACCCGACCAGCATATCACCCGCGACACCCTGATGGGCTGGACCTACCGCAATTCACCGCTGAAAGCCCGGCCCGCAACGGCCACGACCACAGAGGGACGTCTTTACAGCGGCCGTCAGATCGCCCTGAGCGATACCTTTCAGAAATGGATCCAGCAAAGTTTCATCCCCCGCTCTGAAACCTATTGGGTGGTCAAGACCCCGCAGGCCCTGCGGGAGGACCGATCGGGTCTCTTGCATACCTACGGCGTGGATTTCTTTGGCGCACCGGCCACCTACCATACTTACCGGAAAGGTATGTATACGAATTACGAAGGAGGACTGGCCATGCGGCTCAGTGCGAACAGCATTCCCGGACAATTCCTGGAACCGCTATCCACCCCGGAGGAGCTCGTCTTTCTGGGCCCTCCGCCAGTCTATCCGAACCGAGACAGGAACCGGTCGGCCGATGATGACCTGTTGAACGATACGCTGGTACACCCGAATGTGTACCGATATCCCACCTGGCACTCGGACCGGTATGATTATACGATCGAACAGACCGTTTTGCTGACGCGAGACAACCGTAGTCCGTTCCGTCCCCTTCGCTATGCGGAATATTTCGAGCGGCTGGAGCGCTACCTGCAGACAGGCAAGGAGGCAAACAGCGCCGAGCGGCTGGAAGCCCTTCGGCGCGTTCGGTCGGAACATCCGGAGTGGTCCGGGGAAATTGCCCGGGTGCCGGACGATGTGAGCCGGGTTTACGACCCGCAGTCCCTGACCCGCATTTTCGCATTGGACCAGAATGGGTACTGCCTCTATGCCCTGCCGCGAAGCCAGGTCGCCCTATCCAAAAAGGATGAACCCCTGTGGCTGACATTCTATCTCAAGTGGAGCCGATTTGATATCCGGCAGCAACACCGGTTCCAATCGATCATGGAGCAATTTGACTTTGAATATGTACGCCGCTACTTCTTTGACCCGGCTTCCGTGAGAGGCCGCGGATACCGGCCCCTGCGGGAACCCCTGCGGGCCCTGCCTGCGAAGCAGTATGTCGGTGAGCGGTCGGCTGCCATGCGCAAGGCTGCAGCCGATCCGTCCGTGCTCTTTGCGGATGATTTCAGCGGGAACGCTGACGGGAAGGAACCGGTGGGCTGGTTCGCCACAGCCTTCAACACGTCCGCACTCACTGACACCTGTCATGTGACCTCGCTGCCCGACCGAAAAGCCGTTATCATCCGGGGCAAGAATCTGCTGGTACCCTTTGCGGCACCGCCCTTGTCGGGGAATTTCAGCATCCGATTCGACCTCGAATGCAACCCGGAATACGGGTCGTACCCGCTTCATTTTTACCTGACCGACAACAAGGATTACAGCAGTTTCATCAGTGAAAATTATTCCATGCCCGATTTCGTCAAACGCTCGAACGGCAACGGCCTCTGGTTCACGATCGAACCGCGAAGGGCGAACAATAACGACCTGGTCTTCTATTTCTATCATCCGGGAATCGCCAATGAGTACAACCGGTACAGCCGGGGAACCGGCATCGTGATCGATGACTTCGACCCGATGAATACGCGGGCACGGTTCGAACTGGCGGTGCGGGGCGACGAATTGACCCTGAAGGTGAACGGCCGGGAGGTGATCCGGGAACGCAACCGGGTGCTGCCCGGCACGACCTTCCGGACCCTGGGCTGGGTGATCAGCGGCTCCGCACGTCCGGCGGACCGGTTCTATCTCAGTGACGTGTTGATCCGAAAGGAGTGAGCAGACGCCGGCCTGTATTGTAAGTTAGTTACCCTCCTTCAACATACGACTCATACAACTGGATCAGCTGGCCGCCACCGGCGGCCGATCGACGGGATCCGGGAGGGGATGCAAAAAAAGACCCGCCATCCCGCGGGATACGGACCCTTTGATCACGAGGTAATAACCCGGAAGGCTACCGATCCCCCATTCGGGAAAAAGGCTGATTTTTTTTCCGATCCGACGAAATCCCTATTTTAGACGGAAATAAAAACCAACCAACATGCACAAACAAAAGTCAATCATCCTGGCGGCCTGTGGTGCCGGGATGATCGCCACCTTCCTCCCCTGGGCCTCCGTAATGGGTATTTCCGTGGATGGCACCAAGGGGGGGGACGGATTTATCTCCATCGTACTTTTTGCCATCGCCCTGCTGCTCACGATGATCGGCGACCGGTCGAAAGCCCTTGGTGGCGGATCGTATTGGGGGGTCGTCGTATGCGGTGTCGCAGCGCTGGCCCTGGGGATCTACGAGATCATCAATATCAAGAGCAAGCTGAAAGGCTTTGGCACGCTGGGCATTGGCGTTTATGTATTGGCAGCAGCAGCAGCCGTCGTCGTACTGGCTGCCTTCCTGATCAAGGACGATAAGCCCGCGGCATAGACCGGATCAAGACCTGTTTCAAGCCGGCAGCACGGTCCGATGGTAACGGATCGGGTTGCCGGCCTTTTTTTGAACGAACCTGAATTATTCCCGACGATCCTCGTGCCAGTTTGGAACAGCCGGGTATATAACGCGAAGGCTAGGGTGCAAAGGCACTGAGCTTTTGCAGAAGCGCCTTCTCATCAAAGGGCTTGACCAGGTAGTCGTTCAGCCCCTCCGACAAATAGCCTTCGATCTCCTCTTTCACTGCATTGGCGGTAAGTGCGATGATGGGCACCTTGCTTTTCAATTCGGTCCGTATGTACCGGGTCGCCTGGATGCCGTCCATCTCGGGCATTTGAATATCCATCAGGATGATGTCATACGGTTTCGAACGTACCTGCTCCACCGCCTCTTTCCCGTTCACGGAAAAATCGCAGGGGATGCCGTGACGTTGCAGCATGAACTGCAGCAGCATACGGTTGATCTCGTTATCCTCGGCAGAGAGGATGCGCAATCGCTTCAGGTGATCGTAGGAGATCACCTCCCTTGGCGCTCCGGATTCGGTACCCGGATGGCCGGCTACCGGTTGCAACGGCAGGGTAATCTCCACCCGGGTGCCCGCTCCTTTACGGCTATTGACCCGAATGGTGCCGCCCATCATCTTCAGCAGTTCGCGGGTGATCGACAATCCCAACCCGCTGCCTCCATAGCGGCGCTGAAAACTTTCATCCTCTTGGTGGAAATCTTCGAAGATGCGGCCCTGCATCTCCTCGCTCATTCCGATGCCGGAATCCTCGCAGACAAAGAGCAGGCCGGGACCGTTTGTCGGTGACTCCGCCAACTGGCAGGAGATACGGACAAAGCCGTGCTCCGTAAACTTGATGGCGTTGCTGATGATATTCACGAAGATCTGGCGGATGCGGACCGGATCACCGAAGAAGAGCCCGTTGAGAACCGGATCGACATGAAGGTCATATTTCAATGCTTTTTTACCTGCCTGTCCGCTGAACAGGTCATAGATACCATAGAGCAGGTCCTGAAACTGGAACCGTACCGATTCGATCAGCATTTTTCCCTCCTCGATCTTGGAGAAGTCCAATACATCGTTGATGATCCCCAGAAGGGCCTTCCCCGACTCGTTGATCATCTGCAACTTGGTACGGTGGATCGGGTCGGTGTCGGTAGCCAGCAATTCCTGCCCGATTCCCATGATCGCATGCATGGGGGTCCGGATCTCATGGCTGATATTGGCGAGGAACCGGCGCTTGGCCTTTACGGAGGCCTCCGCCAATTCCTTGGCCCTGCCGAGGACGAGTTCTGCCTCTTTCCGTTCCTGGATATTATGGATGATACCGGCCGCACGCTGGGGTCCTCCCTTCAGGTCCCGCCCGATCACACGCCCCTTGATGTTGAACCAGGTATAGGCATCGCTGTTCTTGGCACGTATCCTGAACTCCAGGTCCATAAGACTTGAAAGCCCCTGAAAATGACGACGGATGGCTTCCTGCAGGGAGGGTATGTCCTGGGGATGAATGAGCGTAGCGATCTGCTGACTGATATTCTGAGGCAGTTCCTCAAAGGAATCATAGCCGAATAAAGCCGCAAAATCCTTTCCGGCCAGTACCCGGTCATGTACGATATCCCACTCCCAGAGCGCAACCCCGGCGGCATCGACGAACACTTTCAGCATCTCATTGCGTTCCTTCAGTTCCCGCTCGGCATCCTTTCGCTTCTGGATCGAACTGGTGAAGCCCATACCCCGGATCGGCTTACGGTCCGGAGTCCAGTCAATAACGGCCCCTTTCAAATTATACCACTCATAGATCTTTTTATCCTGCCGAAAGTGACGGTACTCGATATCCATGAGAGTTGTGAGACCCTTGAAATGGTCCTGAACTCCCTTGTCCATCACGGGAACATCATCCGGATGCACCAAGGGGATCAGGGTGCTGTACGAAAGCGGTAAGGTGGATCGTTCATCGAGTCCAAGTAATTTATAGAACTCCTGAGTGGCCGTCAGCTCATCCCGTTCGATATTCCACTCCCAGATGGCGGCCCCTGAGGCTTCCAGGCTGCGGCGGTAGCGCTGTTCCGATTCAGCGAGGTTGTGCTGGATCTCCTTCAGTACGGTGATATTGGTGGCGATACCGATCAGCCGCTGGGGGGTTCCTGCCGGATCGCGTTCCGTTATTTTGGCGCGGTCCAGCATGGACAGATAATGCCCGTTCTTATGCCGGATCCGGTATTCCGTTTCATACAAAGCCGTTTTACCATCTAGACAATCCTGTATGGCCTGTTGTACTTTCTCAAAATCATCCGGATGGATGCGGCTGGTCAATTCCGTCAGCACGGGTGTGATCTCCTCGTCCTGATACCCGATCAGTTCCATCCAGGAACGGGAATAATTGACGATACCGGTCTTCAAATCCCATTCCCACATGGCCGCGTTGGCCGCATCGATGGCCATTTCCAACCGGAGTTTGCTTTCAGCCAGCAGTTGCTCGGCTTTTTTCCGCGGTGTGATGTCTTCCTCGATGGCAAAAAAATGTTCCACATCGCCACGCTCATTGAGAAGCGGCTGTCCCTTGATCTCGATCCAATAAGGCGTGCCATCTTTTTTATAGTTAACCAATTCGGTCGAGAACGGCTTTAGTGCCCGGATGGAATCCCGCAGATAGGCGATCGTTGCGGGGTCACTGTCTTTTCCCTGTAAAAGCTTTCCCGGATTCTTGCCCAGAACCTCATCGAGTGTGTAACCGGATACGCGGGTAAAGGCGGCATTCACCCATTCGATCTCTCGTTCCTTGTTGGTGACTATAGTAATGGAGTTGGTCTGATTCAGGATCTCCGTGTTCAGTTGCTGTTTCCGCTGCGCCTTGATCCGTTCCTCGATATCTCTGCAGATACAGATGATCCCGCCGTCCTGTGTAAAGCTCAGGGAGATCTCCTGGTATATGATCCGTCCGGTCTTCCCTTTTCCGGTGGTGACCCCGGTCCATTTCCCTTTTTGTACAAGCAGGGGAAAAATCTGTTTATCGATCCGCTCGATCTCCTCGGGTTCGTATATGTAGTGCCAGGTCTTGCCGAGCAGTTCCTCTTCCCGTTCATAGTCGAACATGGTTACGTGCATGGGGTTGAGGTAATAATAGGCGCCGTTGGCATCCAGCAGGGCGATCCCGTCCATGGAGCTGTCCAGAGCCTGCAGCATCTTCAGTTGCAGGGAGTCGTTCTGTAATTCGGTTCGGATCATGGGTGTTGGTGCCTGTTAACGGACCGTATCAACGGCATTACAGGAAGGCTTTTGTCAGATCTCCCTTTGATCAGAAATGAATCGACTCCGGTCGCAGGCAGGCAATATAGGGTAAATCGATCCGTCGGAGCATGATCTGGGCGGAACAACGCAATTTGTAACGACGGCAGAGCATATATCGATGACCTGCAGCTGATTACGTGAGGCAGGCCGTTTCAGAGACGATGGCATCCCATAGCAGGTAACGCATCTGCAGGGCTCGTTTGGCCGCCGCGCCGGCAGCCGCCCATTTCGCATCATCGGAACCGCAAAGTTCGGCGACCATGTCGGTGGCAAGATGGCTGTGGTGATCGCCGTCGACCTCGATATGCCGTTCGATATAGTATTTGAATACGGAAACCTTTTCAGGCGTTTCTGCGTAGAGTTGTTCCAGAAGCCGGTGGAACATGGAGGGGATCAGGTCTTCCCGTCCGAAGGTGAATACCGCCGCCTTCACATGCGCAGGTGCCTCCTGGGCTACCTCAAAAGTGAAACGCAGGAACCTCCTCACCTTCTCGGGAACGGGAATCCCTGCGATGGAGTCTGCCACAGTGGTGCCGGAGCGGATCCGGTCCAGCAGGGCCTCGATGGGACCTGTATCGGCTTCCATCTGCCGCATGGCCCTGAGATAGAGTTCGAAATGGCTGGTACGTGCCCCGTTTTCATCCAGGTCCGATTCTTCGCCCAGAACGATCTCATTGATCAGATACCGGGTATTGGCCGATCCAACCGGTACCCAGGGCAGGGTTACGCAGGTCAGGCATGCCTGGAGTGACTTCAGCAGGCTCATGAAGTCCCATACTGCGAACACATGCACCCCGGCGAACTGGCGGAGGCCATCGATGTCACGGATCTTGGAGTAGGCAGGATGGGAGAGCAGGCGGGACCGTTCGTCCTCAAGACCGGCCTTCAGGGCTACAATGCGGGGGTTCATACCGCAATAAAACAACCACCCGGCAATTTTGTTCAACCCTACCCGTAGCTATACGGGATCGGATACCGTGCCCCTCGTATGAAAGGAGCTCACTTCAGCGATGATGCTGTGGTAGTACCGGTACCAGGAGGCCCTTCCGCGCTTTTTCGCCTCGATATGCACCGGGTGTTCGGCCCAGGCCTTCACAGCCTCCCGGTCTTTCCAGTAGCTGATGAAGGTGCCGCGGTCGCCTTGGCGAAAGCTTTCGTAGCCCAAATAACCAGGCACCTCCTTCACGAGTTCCAGTGTGCGCTCATCGTATTCCCGGTAGCCGTCGAGATCGGCCGACAGGTAATAGTTAAAAACGGAAGCGATAAAGGGGGGCTCCGGAGGGCCAGGGAGTGTCCAATGGATCATGCAAGTGCCGATTTGTTGACTAAATATCGTGAAGATTTGTAAGTACCCCTTTTAACAGACAGTCATTGATTTGTGAATTTCGGTGATTGACCCTCTCCAATATTTCAGTATTTCGTAATGTTTAATTTTTAAAATCAAGGCTACCGCAGGGAACCATTACAACATCTGTACCGGCTGTAATCTTGTAAAATAGTTTTTTATCTTTTACTATA
>JBJOMF010000231.1:0-3304 GCA_046052505.1 Bacteroidota bacterium
CCCGCTTGATGAACCTGCGTCGATTGGAAGATGGCATGTCGGTCGGTTTGTATAAATGTACTGCTTTCCGACCGTGAGCGGATCGCAGGGACGAGACTGCTATACCCGTACTGAAACGAAGGACGTAATGGAAAATCCATTTGGGTAAAATACGCCCTTATCCTATTTTTGCAGTCCTTCAGGATTGACCCATGGTGTAACGGTAGCACTACAGATTTTGGTTCTGTCTGTTAAGGTTCGAATCCTTATGGGTCAACGGATTAAGTCAGCCTCGGCTGACTTTTTTCTTTCGCTCATCCCAGCCTTTTCAGGCAGTCTGCCAGGGCCCGTTTCCAGGCACGGGGCCGGATCCCCCAGACCGCAGCGATGCGGGACGTATCCAATGCGGAATATGCCGGACGGCGTGCGGCAGTGGGAAAATCGGAGGTGGGAATGGGAAGCACACGGCAAGGCAATCCCGTAAGGTCGCGTATCGCCTCTGCGAATTCGAACCAGGTGGTCACGCCCTCATTACAGAAATGATAGACTCCCGGATGCCAGGAACCGGACCCGATCATGTCGAGTATGGCCCGGGCCAGATCGGCTGCATACGTGGGGCATCCCGACTGGTCGTTCACCACACGTACCTCGTTGCGTTCCCGCATGAGAGCCAACATGGTCTTTACAAAATTTTTGCCGTACTCGCTGTACACCCATGAGGTACGGATGACGACTGCGTCCGGATCCAGTATCGCTACCTGACGTTCCCCTTCGCATTTGGAAGCACCATAAACGCACTGGGGACCTGTCGGTGCCCCCTCCTGATACGGCGCGGTAGCCTGCCCATCAAAGACATAATCCGTGGAAATATGGATGAGCCGGGTGCCATACTGCCGGCAGACCGCGGCCAGAATGCCCACCGCCTCGGCATTGACTTGAAAGGCCAGATCTTTTTCGGACTCGGCCCGATCGACCGCCGTATAGGCCGCCGCATTGATCAGGTACGCCGGATGATAGGTATTGAAGTAATGCCGTACCATCTCCGGATGATGGACCGGAAGATCTTCCCGGGAAAGGAACAGGAATTCGAAGTCCGGGACCTGCACGGCTAACCGCTTCAGCTCTTTTCCCAACTGACCGTTGGCTCCGGTGACCAGTATGTACTTGTGTGGCTCCATCAACCTTCAAAGATGAAGGGGTTCACAGCTTCCGACAACAGGGGCAGGGCCCGGTCCTTTTCAGAAACGATGGCCCTGTCCTCAGGCACGCGCCAGTCGATGCCCAGGGCCGGGTCATTGAACCGGATACCGGCCTCACTGGTGCGGTCATAAGAGGCATCACACTTGTAGAGCACCTCGGCCTTGTCACTGAGAACGGAGAATCCGTGCGCAAATCCTTTGGGGATGTACAGTTGCCGGCGGTTCTTGGCAGACAAGACCTTTGCGAAGTGCTGTCCGAAAGTCGGCGATCCCTTGCGAAGGTCCACGACCACATCAAGTATCTTTCCGCGCAACACCCGAATCAGTTTGGTCTGGGCATGCGGCGGCAACTGATAATGGAGGCCCCGGATCACGCCGGCACAGGAGGAAGACTGGTTGTCCTGTACCCAGTGCTGTGGCAGCCCGCGCGCACCGAACAATCCTGCATTGTACGACTCGAAAAAACAACCCCGGCTGTCCTCGAATACGGTCGGCTCAAACAAGAGCAAACCGGGAAACCCTGTTTCGATGAATGCTGACATTATAAACTCCAATAGTTTCGGTTAACGATCTTGTTTCGATAGATCCCTTTCAGATCGGCCACCAACCCGTGCGGCCTGGTCAGGGAACTGAAGTAGCCGTCATCCAGGCCGGCATAGGCCGCATGCGGCACGGTCACGATGACGGCATCGTATTCCCGGCCTGGTTCGTGTATCAAACCGAAACCATATTCGTGCTGGAGTTCGGTGCTGTCGGCATGAGGGTCCGTCACGTCCACATTCACGGAGAAGGCGCGGAGGGCCCGAACGACATCGGCGACCTTGGAATTGCGGATGTCGCTCACGTTCTCCTTGAAAGTGGCCCCCATCACAAGCACGCGTGCCGATTTTACATCGGCGCAGTTCCGGATGATGTGTTGGATCACGTGCTGGGCCACGTACGAGGCCATGTTGTCGTTGATGTTTCGACCGGCGAGAATCACTTCGGCATCGTAACCGAGTTCGCGGGCCTTATAGGTGAGATAATAGGGATCCACCCCGATACAATGCCCGCCTACCAGTCCCGGCTGAAAGCGCAGGAAATTCCATTTGGTACCGGCCGCTTCAAGCACCTCGTAGGTGTTGATATTCATGCGATGAAAGATGATGGATAGCTCATTCATCAGCGCGATATTCAGGTCGCGCTGCGTGTTTTCGATGATCTTAGCGGCTTCGGCCACCCTGATCGATGAGGCGCGGTGCACACCGGCGGTAACGACGAGCTCATAGGTCCGGGCGATCTGGTCGAGCGATTCGGCATCGCATGCGGACACGACTTTCACGATGGAGGCGAGGGTATGGTTCTTGTCGCCCGGATTGATCCGCTCGGGGGAATAGCCGATCTTGAAATCGGCACCCGCCCTGAGCCCCGACAGGGATTCGATGATCGGGAGGCAATCCTCCTCGGTACATCCTGGATAGACGGTGGATTCAAAGACCACATAATCGCCCTTCTTGAGCACTTTGCCCACCGTTTCGGACGCCCGCTTCACCGGGATCAGGTCCGGTACATTATGCTCGTCCACCGGCGTGGGTACGGCGACGATGAAGAACCGCGCCTCCCGTAGCACGTCGAGGGAATCGGTGAATGCGATCGTACAACCGTCAAATTGATCCGGCGCGAGTTCCTTGCTCGGATCAATGCCCTGCCGCATCAGCGCAATGCGTTCCGTGCTGATATCGAACCCGATCACGGGGATGCGACGGGCAAAGGCCAGGGCGATCGGCAATCCCACATAGCCCAGGCCGATCACGGCGAGTTTGGCCTTCCCGGAAATAAGATCGTCATGGACCATAGATGCTCATTTGATGCTGATGAATTCCTTGGGCTGCTTGCGCCATTCGTCTGGCGACAGGGAACGAAAGTACTCATACGTCACTTTCAGTCCCTCGCTCCGACTGACACGCGGTTCCCAGCCCAGCAGGTTCCGAGCCCGGGTGATGTCGGGCTGCCGCTGCTTCGGATCATCCACGGGCAGGGGCTTGTGAACGATTGTTACCTGCCCGCCGGTCAGTGCCAGAACTTCCTTTGCAAAATCGAGCAAGGATATCTCGTCGGGATTGCCGATGTTCACGGGCATGACATAG
>JBJOMF010000232.1:0-2785 GCA_046052505.1 Bacteroidota bacterium
TCATCGATATTGATGTCGAAATAATCATTGATCACATAACCGCCGGCCGCAATGAACAGGGACGCCAGTACCAGCAGGAGGAATCGTGTGAGGTCCCCCGCCGGAACGGCACCGGCATACAACGGTTCAAAGATGGCGAATTGAAAAAGTGACTGCGTGAGGGCCAGAAAAAAGAGGTTGCGCCAACGGACGAGGGTCAGAAAGGCAACGATCAACCTCATACGGGAAATTTCCGGGAAGATACGAATAGTTGCCCGGGCCACGGACCTGATCAACGGGAAGCCACACCGGGATCAATGCCCCAGTGACCGTTTAGCCGCAACACGGTCTCGATCACATCTCGGACACAGGCCTGGCCTCCTCCAAAGGATGAGATGTAACGCGCTGCATCCCGCACCTCGCGCACGGCATCGGAAGGACAGACGGGCATCCCGACCAACGCCATGGCCGGCAGGTCGGGCAGGTCATCGCCCATATACAATACCTGCTCCGGCTTCAAGCGGTGCTCGGCCATGTATGCGGCGACCAGTTCGCGCTTGTCCAGCACCGACATGCTCACATCGGTCACTCCTAGTTTAACGAGTCGGTCCATCACTTCGGGTGAATGCCCCCCTGAAATGACCTTGATACGATAGCCGTTCTTGCAGGCCAGCTGAAGGGCAAATCCGTCCTTGATATGCATCCGGCGCGCCTGCAGTCCACCCTCCAGCACCAAAACGGTGCCATCGGTGAGGACCCCGTCCACATCGAAGATGAAAGCACTGACCGGCTTAAACAATTCCAATACGTTCATACGGCATCTTCCGGCATAGGCCGGGGTCATTTTTGATTGTCACGCCACTCGTAGACCCACGCGCTCTGTATCATTTCGAGATGGCCTTCATTGCATTCCTCGCGCTTTCCGGAAAAACCCGGGATCTCGAGCACCCATTCGAGCAACTCTGTAAAGCGGATACGGTAAATCCGCCCTTCATTGAATTCATCCCCGAAACGTTCGTAGAGCTTCAGGGCAATATCCTCATGGTCATTCCAATGGATCGGAGGTTCAAAGGTGTTCATGCGCGTCATTTTTCAGGTGAAGGAGCGGTCATTCGCCCAGGAATTGGGTCTGATCAGGCACCGTCACCTCGATCTGGCCCGTCCCCTCAAGCAACAACGACTGGCAACCCAGCCGCGAGTTGAGCCGCGGATTCACGGCCCGGTCGATATAATCTTCTTCCCGGTCAGAGAGCGCATCGATATACTCCATGCCCTTCTCCACGTACAAATGACAGGTCGTACAGGCACAGACACCACCGCAGTTGTGATGCAGCTCGATTTCGTTGCGCAGGGCCAGTTCCAGGAGGCTCTGACCCGCTTCCACCTGCTCCAGCGTTACCGGGGTCAGCCCTTTCTGCTCGAAGTTGAATTTTACCGTGTACATCCGTTGTCGTTTCGTGGCGCAAAAGTAACGGTAAAACACCAATGGGAGGATATTGTTCGGGAAAGCAACAGGACGGTGTTCGGCGCCTCGTTGTACTTTTGACAAATGAAATGGTCGCAGCGGATCGCCCTCCTTTACCTCCGGACCCGCCTCCGGCTCCTCTCCGTCTTTTCTCTCAACTGGGCAGCCCGCTCGGCCTTCCGGCTGTTCTGCACCCCCCAGCGCCGGCACCGCAAACCCCTGCCCCGCCTCTTTGAAGAGGCGGAGCCACTGACCTTCCTTTTGGATGGCATCCGCGTTCGGGGTTGGCGCTGGAATCAGCCTGGAACGAGAAAGGTCCTCATCCTGCACGGCTTCGAATCATCGGCCGTGAACTTTGAACGCTATGTTCGCCCGCTGATGCGAAACGGTCTTGAAGTACTGGCCTTTGATGCCCCTGCGCACGGACGCAGTGAAGGCCGCATCGTGAACGCGCCGCTTTACAAAAAAATGATCAGGGAGGTCGTGGAACGATATGGGCCCATCCATTCCTTCATGGCCCACTCCTTTGGCGGATTGTCACTGGCCCTGGCGCTGGAGGAGCTGCCCCACCGGGAAACGGACCGGGTGGTACTGATAGCCCCGGCAGCGGAGACGACCACGGCTATTGACGGCTTCTTTCGGTTCCTCGGCCTCAGCCCCGCACTGCGGACTGCCTTCGACCAGCTGATCCGTGACCGCAGCGGCGTGGGTCCGGAATGGTTCTCGATCCGCCGGATACTGCCCCACATCCGGGCCCGCATCCTGTGGGTACATGATGAAGAGGACGATGTAACCCCTGTCCGCGATGCCCTTCGGGTCAAAGAAGCGGATCATCCGCATGTCACTTTTTTATTCACAAAAGGCCTGGGCCACCGGCGGATCTACCGCGACAACAATGTGACCCGCCGGATTGTTGATTTCCTGTGATGCGAACGACCCCCCTTTTTTTTCTGTTTCTTTGCGCACTCGCCTGCACTAAAAACAGGAGAAACGACATGACGGACCTGTCACCCCGCTCATACCACTATCTGGCGTTGGGCGATTCCTATACGATCGGAGAATCCGTTCCCTCCACGGACAATTACCCCAACCAACTGACCGCCCTGCTCCGACTGGCAGGTTATGATTTCCTGCCACCACGGATCGTAGCCCGTACAGGATGGACCACGGATGAACTGGAAGCCGGTATCGTGTCGGCCAATAATGAACAACGCCTCTACTCGAACTACGATTTCGTCACCCTGCTGATCGGCGTGAACAACCAATACCGCGGACGATCACTCGACCAGTACCGTGGGGAATTCGAGGAACTACTAAAAAAAGCGGTCCGCTACGCTGACA
>JBJOMF010000233.1:0-4768 GCA_046052505.1 Bacteroidota bacterium
GTCCCGGGGGTCGGTACTTCGGACTGATCATTGGCGTTTCCCAGTACAACGAACCCCGATACTTCCTGGAACGACCGGTGAAGGATGCGGCTCAGGTCCGCTCGATCCTGATGGACCGGTACGGTTTCACCGACTCCACCACCATCCTGCTGCTGAATCCCACCCGACAAAAGATCATTTCGGAACTCTATCGTCTGCGAAAGATCATCGGTCCGTCCGATAATCTCCTCATCTTTTATGCGGGACATGGCTTCTGGGACAAAGAAGCCCGTCAGGGATACTGGTGGGGGCGCGATGCCAATCGGGACGACCCATCCACCTGGTTGTCGAACAGTGATCTCCGCGAACAGATACGCAGCATCCGCTCAAATCATACCCTGCTGGTTTCCGATGCCTGTTTCAGTGGCGGGATATTCCGTACCCGGGGAGTCGACGATATCAGCAATGCCAGTAAGGACATTCAGATCCTTTATAAATTACCCAGCCGCAGGGCGATCACGAGCGGGACGATGACCGTTGTACCGGATAACTCTGTGTTCCTTGAATATTTCCTCAAACGACTACGTGACAATCAGCAGAAATTCATGTCCTCCCAACAACTGTTCGACAGCATCCGTACGGCCGTCATCAACAATTCGTCCGTCGTACCGCAGGACGGGGTGATCGCCGAAACCGGAGATGAGGGCGGCGATTTTATTTTGATACTCGCAGAGAAGGATAAGGCCCCCTGAACAGGTTCATTTGCATCGCTTACAGCCCGAATGGGTATTGCCGCCGACCACGAAACGACCGTCCGGATTGACCTTGAATCCATTGTACGCACCGCCCAGCACCCAGGTACCATCAGGATTCTGCAACGCACCATCATAGGCACCACCGGCCACCCAGCGTCCGTCGGGATTTTTGAAGTACCCATTGTAACAGCCGCCCAGCGCATAGCTGCCGTCGGGATTTTTCATGAACCCGTTGTAGGCGCCGCCCATGACATAGGTGCCGTCCGGATTGCGCTGAAATCCATTATATGCCCCACCGACAGCATATGTTCCGTCAGGGTTTTGCTGGTAACCGTTGTATGCACCGCCAACGACATAGGTGCCGTCCGGATTCCTGAAATAGCCATTGTATTCGCCACCGGTCACGTAGCTGCCATCGGGATTTATCATATGCCCGTCATACCCTCCTCCCAAGACGTACCGGCCGTCGGGATTTCGCTGCCAGCCGTCAAAACAACCTCCGATAGCATAGCTGCCATCGGGATTCTTTTTCCAGCCATTGTATTGCGCGTAACAAGCCTCCGCCGCCATGAGGCACAGGCAGAGCAGCAGGAGAATGGTTAGACTTCGGGTAACTGTCATCGGGAACCTAAAATACGACAGAGACCGCATATCGGTCATTTGTACCCGGCAATTCAGAATGGAGCCTCCTGCCCTTCCCCGCTGAAATAGCGCCGCTCCTTGTCTAGGTCCAGGTATGGGTACCGGCGCTGTAGCGCATCCACGCGTGCCAAGAGAGATGCCCGAAAATCCCGATGGGCATGTGTTTCCGGCAGAAAAGGCCTGTGCTGACGGGCGGCAACGATCTTTTCCACTTCCTCCATGATCGGACGGGCTGATGGATCGATACAGGCGGCTGCGAAGCGTTCCATAACATACCGGGTAGCCGCGAAGTTGGGATGTACCAGATCGATATCGTAGAAACGATGATCCCTAAGTACATCAATAACCAGTTCATATGCCGGAAAATAATAAGATCCGGAGAGCCGCGCGCACAAGTAATGTACTGCCTCGATGAGCCGCGCCTTGCTTCGGTTATTCTCCACGACACCGTCACGAATATGCCGTACGGGACTGATCGTAAAAATGATCCGGATGCCGGGATTCCGATCCCGAATGGCCCGGACAGTATCCTCCAGGTCCCGGATGATCTCATGGGTTTCCAGTAACCGCTTCTCGAACCAGTCAGAGGGTGCCCGGTGACAGTTGGCCACTGCATCTCCCGGAAACAGGGAGGCTGTTGAAGCCCGCTCCGTTAACCGGTACGAGAAGGAGGACCCGAGGGTCAGGATCAGCCAGTCTGCCTTCAGGAGATAGGAATGTCCATCGGTACGGGAGCGATCGATCCGTACCAAGACTTCCTCCGGATCGGTATGTGAGAACCGGGAATGGTGATGCCAGCTGTGCCAAACCTCCCCCAGTTGGAAGAGGTCATTCCGACCTGCGGGAACATCATGAAGGCAGGACCGGAGACAGTGGCACACGCTGTCGGGCCCGAAAAGGATCCCGTGTGGATTTTGCATCACGTCAAATTTGACACGAGCGAGCGCATCCCCGATATGTTCCGTGAAGCAGGAGCCCACCAACAACAGTTTTTGGCCGTACCGGATCGGGTCGGGAAGAGGCGGGATGGATAGGGGTAACATCAATTCCATGGTACGCGGTTAATCGGTCGGTTCGCCCTCGGTGAAAAGGGAGGCGGCCAGCCCCAGACAATACTGAAGGGCCTGTTCGTTGAGCGGAGGAAGAACTCCCCGATCGCGGAAGTAGGCGATCAGCCACTCTGTGTTCATATTCCCTACCAACCGGTCGTCGGCCATCGGACAGCCTCCGATGCCTTTCAGTGCACCGTCAAATCGCCGGCAGCCTGCCTGCCAGGCGGCATCGACCTTCTCGCGCCACCCGTCGGGACGGGAATGGAGGTGCACGCCGATCTCCGTATTCGGAAGGGCCTGGATGAGTGCGACTGTCATAGCATAGACCTGGTCCGGTGTGGCCAGGCCCACCGTATCGGCGAGGGAGATCACACCGATCCCCATGGCTGCCAGATGACGGGCGCGTTCCACGACGATATCAGGGCTCCAGGGATCACCATACGGATTACCAAAGCCCATGGAAAGGTACACGACCAGTTCTTTTCCGTGCCTGCCACATTCCTCACAGATCTCTGCCAACCGCACTTCCGACTCGGCGATCGTTGCGTTGGTATTGCGCTGCTGGAACGTCTCCGATACGGAGAACGGATAGCCGATGTACCGGATGGCATCCCACCGACAGGCCTCCCCGGCCCCGCGAAGATTGGCAACGATGGCCAGCAGATGGGTATCCGATCGATCCAGGCGGGGGATCACCGATGCGGTGTCCGACAACTGCGGGATGGCGCGTGCCGAGACGAAACTACCGAAGTCAAGTGTATCGAAGCCCACCTGCAGGAGGGCATTGAGATATGCCACTTTCTGCTCCGTGGTCAGCAGGGTTTTCCAGCCCTGCATGGCATCCCGTGGGCATTCAACCAATTTCACGGATCCGGGCAAGTTCATGGATTTCGCTGTTTCATGGCTTCATACAGGATCATACCGGTAGCCACCGATACATTGAGGCTCTCGAAATCCCCCGCCATGGGAATTCGCATGACCAGATCACAGGATTTGAGCAAGGCGGGATAGATCCCTTTATCCTCACTTCCCATAACGATCGCACAGGGCGATCGAAGGTCGGCATCGGCAATGGTGACAGGTGCTTTCATTTCCGTGCCATAGACCCTGACCCCATTCAAGTGCAGGGTGTCGATGGCCTTCATCAAGCTATTCACCCTGCATACGGGGAGCTGATCCAATGCACCGGCAGAGGTCAACACCGCATCTTCATTCAGGGCTCCCACGCCACGATCGGGTATGATGAGGGCATGGACGCCCGTGCAAAGGGCGGTGCGGGCGATACCACCGATGTTCCGAATGTCGGTGATGCCATCGAGGATCAGCAACAGGGGGGATTCGCCCTGTTCCACGATACGCGACAGGATCTCCTGCAGGTCGTAATAGGTTACCCGCGCCTTTTGTCCGATGAGGCCCTGATGGTCCGGCACATGAAAACTTTCCAATTTGGCAGCCGGAACGTATTGAAGGGGTACGCCCTGCGAAACGGCGAGCCGCTTGATCTCAGCAAGGGCCGGCAAGGCGGAACGGGAATCGATGAAGATCTTATCGAGCGGCAGACCGTCCCGTAAGGCCTGCAGGACCATCTCAGGTCCGGCGACCAGCATGGATTTCTTCGGACGCTGGGGATGTCGGAATGTTCTCACCGCTCAAAAGTACAGCATTGTCAGCGCCATCCGCTCGCGGATTGTTCCACAAAAAACCCCGGAAGATTCCGGGGTCATTGGGTTCGATAAGGTACTGTCAGTTGAGCCTGAAGGCTTTTTTCACTTTGGTCACGTGATCGAGCTTTTCCCAGGTGAACAGTTCCACCTTGCGTGCTACCTTACGGCCATCGGGAGCGTAAAACGCTTTCTCGACCACCTCGGGCTTGCGACCCATATGACCGTAGGCAGCCGTCTCGCTGTATATCGGGTTGCGAAGCTTCAGCCTCTTTTCGATGAAATAGGGTCGCATATCGAATATGGTCTCAACGATCTTTGCGATCTCACCATCAGGAAGCGCCACTTTCGCCGTACCATAGGTGTTCACATTGATACTGGTGGGTCGGGCCACTCCGATAGCATAGGATACCTGCACCAGAACCTCGTCGCAAAGTCCGGCGGCGACGAGATTTTTGGCGATGTGCCGGGTGGCATAGGCCGCAGAACGGTCCACTTTAGAGGGGTCTTTGCCGCTGAATGCGCCGCCCCCATGGGCTCCCTTGCCACCGTAGGTGTCAACGATGATCTTACGGCCGGTCAGTCCGGTATCACCGTGCGGACCACCGATAACGAACTTACCGGTGGGATTGATATGGTAAACGATCTGGTCGTTGAAAAGCTTGGCGTATTGCTTGTA
>JBJOMF010000234.1:0-7230 GCA_046052505.1 Bacteroidota bacterium
CGGCTTGATTTAATTTGCATAAAATTCCAATATGGCTGAACCCATCATCGAACTCCGGCATGTCAATATCTACCAGGGAGAGACCCTTGTCCTTCAGGAGGTGAATCTCACGGTCAATAAAGGCGAGTTCGTATATCTGGTGGGCAAAACGGGAACGGGTAAGTCGAGCCTGCTTAAAACCCTTTACGGGGAACTGGAGCTTCGGGAGGGGGAGGGTACCGTGGCCGGCTTCAATCTTCGTGGCCTCGACTGGAAAAAAGTCCCTTATCTGCGTCGTAACCTGGGGGTTGTCTTCCAGGATTTTCAATTGCTCACCGATCGAGATGTGAATGAGAACCTTCGTTTCGTGCTCCGAGCCACCGGATGGAAAGACCCAAAGCTCATGGATGAAAAGATCGCCGATGTGTTGGATAAGGTGGGACTGAAGTCGAAAGGTTTCAAAATGCCATTCGAGCTCAGCGGCGGTGAACAGCAGCGGGTCGATATCGCCCGGGCGTTGCTCAACTCGCCCAAGTTGATCCTGGCCGATGAACCGACCGGAAATCTAGACCCTGAAACGTCCGATGAGATCATGAACCTGCTGATCCATATTGCGAGGGATTACAACACCACCGTGGTCATGGCGACCCATGACTATATCGTCGTTCAGAAGTTTCCGGCACGGACCATACGTACCGAACGCGGCCGTGTGACCGACAATGCTACCATAAGTATTGAATGAGTTCCCGGGTATTACGGGCATTGTCGTAGGTATTGCCCAACAACCGCCTCCTCAGGGACGACTCTTCTTCCGAGTACGGCTGATGATACAATTGGAGTACGATGGAGGCCATGGCTTCCGCGTTTCCTGCAATATGACACGCATCCTCAAGACCCGTTCCGGTTACCATGGCCGGATTGGTGATGCAATGCCTCCCTTCATACAGCGCATGAAGCAGTTTGAGGCGGATACCGGTCTGCTCCCGGTTCAGACTGGGTAGCAGGTTGATATGGGCTTTCTGAATCAGGTCATTCAGTTCCGAATCGGTCGGATCGGCCACGAGGCAGGTGTGCCGGAACCGGTGGGCCGCCCGTTCTAGTTTCTTTGACGGGGCCTTTCCGGCGATCACGAAAGGCTTGTGTACCCGGTTGAAGACATGCTCCAGCAGCCAAAGTGCCGCTTCCTCGTTCTCTGCCACACTCAGATTGCCATGGTACAGACAAAAGTTACCCATGCCCGTAGGCCCATGGACCTCCTGCCAGGATAGACTGGCCGGCAGATAGCATACCCGTGGTTTTTTATAGACATTATGGAAGGTTTGCATGTCGGTCGGGGACAGGCAGGCATAGATACACGTTTCCGGCAGGTGCGACTGATACCGCTTCAGCAGGCGGCTTTCACGTCTGAAGAAAAACTTTCTGGTCAGTACCCGCTCTGCCCGTGCGAGTTGACGGTAGTAGACGGATTCATCGTTGTGCACCCTTACCACTACTTTGCGGGTACTTAGATCGAGCGATGGCAGGATCCCCGTGCTGTGGATCCCTTCGATCAAAACGGGATGATTATCCTGCCGGATGCGTTCGGTCAGTTCACGGTTGATCCGGGAGGATACGATATATGGCATTCCGAATTGAATCCCGGACCAGCCGGATTTTCGCTCATAGACAGACAGCTGGTCGCAGAACTGGTTCAGTTCGTTCGGTGTGCCCCGCTGATTGTAACTGAAATAATGAAGATGTATCGCTATACCGGTTTTGTGCAGGGCGATGATCCGATTCATCATATCGATGGCTCCGCCATAATCGGCTGGCCAGGGTACATCGAGGCAAATGATATGAAGTTGTTTCTTCAATTCCTGAACAGATCTTCGTAAAAGCGGAGTAGTCGGTCCTTTTCCTGTTCCCATTGATATATTTTCCGGGCATTCAGACAGTTAGATCGCAACCGCCCGTATAGAACATCGTCCTCCAGCATTTTGTTCAATAAACTGGCCAGGTACCGCGGATCAAGGTTCCGGGTCAAAACGGCTACTTCGTATCGCTCATTTATACTCCGGTATTCCGGAAAATCCATGGTCAGTTGCGGGAGTCCGGCATGCAGGTAGTCGAAGAACTTATTGGGTAGGGCCCAGTATTGGTTCAGCCCCCCTTCTTCGGCCAATGCTACTCCTACGCGGGCCGTTGCGGCGGTACGGCGGAGTTCTTCCGGAGTCACCATGCCTTTCAGCACCACCCTGTCCGCCACCCCATGGCGTTCGATCAGGGTTTGAAGCTGGGGCATGAAATTCCCATCGCCGCAAACGACCAGCGGGGCACGGACCCATTGCAGTGCCGGGATCAAATATTCGAAGCAACGCCCTTCATTGACCGCTCCCTGATAGAGGATGAATGGTTCGGAGGGGGAGGGGTCCGGAAGCGGCTGGAGTATGGGCACATTCCGGATGACCTCGTATGACACCTGGTATCTTTTTTTAAATTCGGCTGCGATCCCGTCACTTACGGTATATCCGTTCGGAAAGCGGGGTACCAGCCTGCGTTCGAGCCAGCTCCATATCCTCCGGATTACCGGTCGACGTACCACCTCGCGCAGTTCCGTGAACAGCTCATGTGCATCGTACACCCGTTTTACCCGTTTCAGTGTTGCGATGCAATAGCAGGGCAGCAGGGTGTCGAGGTCAATGGCACAGACCGCATCCATTCGGCGGAACAACAGGTACAGGAAGAGCCGGACATTGTATTCGATGTAGAAGGCCTTTCCTTTTCGGAAGAGGCAGAAAAGCCGCCTCTGCCGGTACGGCTCATCCCTCAGCGGTATCGACCCGCTCCGCGTGTAGCCGATCAGATGGACCCGATAGCCTGCCGCGGCCAACGAACCACAGATCCGCTGCATGCGCTGGTCGTAACTGAGGTCGTTGGTGACTGTGAAATAGAGGGTTCGGCCCATGGCTCATATTCAGGTAAGCGGGATGGATTGGTAGATGGCCTCAATGGCTGAAACGGTCCGGAAACCGTCCTCAGCTTGCGGGATGGGACAGCGGGGGTCATTCAGTGCCCTCACGATATTTTCATAGATCTCGATATGATGTCCCGGTTCCGCTCGGATCAGTCCCGTGTCAGGTGCCCATACCGGTTCTGCCGCAAGCTGGTACTCGATCCGGTCAAGATAAGCGCCTCCGAGCCGAAGCGTGGCCCGTTCTGCCAGTATGGTCAGGGATACTTCCATATTCCGCTGGTAACTGTTCACCGACCAGTGGAGTCCACCGGACAGACCACTCACCATTTCCAGCGTGGCGATCCCGGTATCTTCGCCGTGTAAGAGCCCTTTATGGGCAAGGTTCCTGCGGACCCCCGAAACATGTTTCAGATCCCCGAAAAGCCACAGCAGCGTGTCAATATAGTGGCTGAATTGAGTGAAAAGGGGCCCTCCGTCCAGCGGGGTGCCATGCCATGAATCCTCATAATAGGATGCCGGCCGGTTCCAGAATCCGTTCAGTTGAAAACTGTATACCTGCCCGATACCGCCCCCATCGAGGGTCTGTTTCAGTTGCAAAAGCAGGGGATTGTAACGGTTGGATTTTACTACGAAGAGCCTTTTGCCACAGCGGCGAGCGGTTGCGATCATCTCCTGCGCATCGGCGGTAGAGAGGCTCATCGGTTTTTCACAAAGAACATGGTGCCCGGCCTCGAGCGCCAGCGTGGATTGTCGTGCATGCCATCCATTGGGGGTGCAGATGGCGATGAGATCGATACCGGATTCCTGTTCCATCATCGACTCCAGTGACAAGTAGCAGCGCGTTCCGGTCGAGGCGGCCAGCCTTTCGGCCGCACCCGCATCCGTGTCGCATACGGCCGTAAGGGTCCCAACTTGTTGGGCCGCCGCAGCGTGACGGGATGCGATCTTGCCGCAACCCGCAATGGCAATACGGAGGGGAACGCTCATCGAATCAAAGATACTGAAACGAGGGGCTGCCGAATGGGACTTTGTCAGTTGCCCATGTTCATCATGTCTCCGGCTCCATTGTCCAGATTCTTGTTGCTTTTCCTTTTGAACAGGCTGGGGTCGAATTTCCCGAATCGCCAGCTGAAATTGAGGCGCAGGAGCTGCGGGTCACGGCGCCGGAACACGTTTTGTGTAAAGTCAGGCGATTCAGAAAAGATATCCTGGCGGCGCGTACGCAGTACATCGCTCATGTTCAGCGATACAGAGGCCTGTCGGTTCTTCAGGAATTCGAAACGGACCCCGAGGTCGATGAAGTAATTGTCGCGGGTATAGCCCTGTGAGACGGATGTCTGTCCCCACATCATCCCGCCACCGCCGAACATGCCACCCATGCGGCCGCCGCCACCTCCGAAACCGCCCCCGCCACTTCCACCGGGTGGCAGCACGGTCCTGGATTGGTATTCGCCGGAAAGCTGGATGCTGAAATTTTTGGGAAGTTTGAATGTATTGTTCAGTTTGAGGAACCAGCTTGCGAACTGATCGGGATCGGGCAGGGTGGGATCGTTCAGGTTGATGCGGGAAGTGAACAGGTTGAAATTGGCGACCAGTTCCCAGGCTTTGGTCAGCTTATTCTTTGACACCAGTTCCAATCCGGTGACGTAGGCGGAGTTCGCATTGATGAACGTGTTGACAAGCATCTCCTTGTTATCGACCGGATTCATCTCCCGGGTCTGGAACCGCGTGATCAGCCCCGTGGTTCGTTTGTAATAGGCCGAGGCGATGAAATTGTCCTTGTTCTTGAACGTTTTTTGGTAGGATAACTCGAAGGAATTGGTGAATTCGGGGCGAAGATCGGGGTTACCCCGGCTGATGTTCAGCGAATCGGAGTAATCGGTAAAGGGGTAGAGCTGGAAGAAATTGGGCCGGTTGATCTTGCGGGTATAATTCAGTTGCAGGTCTTGTTCCTTCTTCAGTTTCTGGGAAAGGAAAACACTTGGGAACAGGCTAACCGGGAAATCGATATTGAATTCCTGGTCCTTATCGGGAAGTCGTCCGACATAATCGGAGCTTTCCATACGCAGGCCGAGCTGGTATCCAAAGTCCTTGATCCGGTTGGAAAAAGTCGTATAAGCTGCATATACGTGATCCGTGCTATTGTAGTTGATGGAGAGTAACGGATTGTAGACAGGTTCTCCGGACGGGCTGAGGAAGAAAAAATCATTTCGGTTCTCCACGGTCCGTATTTGCGCACGCAGGCCCATTTCCAGCTTGGATTTGTCAGAAAGCGCCCGCTCATAGTCGGTCTGAATAACGAGATTTTGATTTTCCCCGCGACCATTCTGTTGTTGCCTGAAAGCATTGGAGAACGTATATGCCGGCAGGATGTAGTAATTATTGGTGATCAGGTTCTCGGTCCGGTTCCGGCTTCCGTTGTAATTCACGTCTGCGGTCAGTTCCTCGCCCTTTCGGGGAAAGTTATGTTTGTAGCTGAGTGTAACCCCATTATTCTCGAAACGGCTCATGTTTTCCGAGAGGCGCTCTGAGAAGGAAGATTTGACTGCGCTGTACAGGGAATCTATGAGTATGTCACTCTCGCCGGTAGGGGTGAACCGCCCTTCGGCTCTGTTTCCTGACAGAGAAAGGGTATTTCGGTTATCGATGAAAAAGTCCAAACCGCCTCTGAGGAAGGCGAAATAGCCGACCTGCACGCTGCGGTCCGTTTGCTTGAGAAATGTGTTCGGGGTGCCAATCAGTGTGGTGCGGTCCGTCGTGGTGTTGCTGATCGATTTGCGTTGGTTGTGATTGGCGCTGAAGAACATGTTCACCTTGTTCTGACGTACGTTGATATCGCCTCCAAAGCCGATCCGGGCCCGCGAATCGATATTGGTGCGCATGCTGCCACTGTAACCGACGCGCTTGTTCTTCTTCAGTACCACATTTAGGATGCCCGCCGTACCGCCTGAGGCATCATACTTCGCGGATGGGTTGGTGATCAACTCCACGCTTTCGATGGCATCGGCCGGTATCTGCTCAAGGCTCATGGTCGTGGGTCGGCCATCCACGAAGACCTGCGGGGAATTGTTGCGCATCGTTACATTTCCGTCGAGGTCCACGCTCAGGGAGGGGATATTCCTCATGATGTCGACGGCGGTACCTCCCGCCGAAACCAGGTTCCGGTCTACATTGAAGACCTTCCGGTCGATCCCCAGCTGCAAGCCGGGTTTGCTGCCGGTGACCGTCACGTTCTCAAGTACTTTCTCGGCCACATCGATCCGGATATTGCCCAGGTCCTTGTCCAGGGCAGCCATCATGGCCGTCATATCGGCCGCGCTCATGTTACCGGGTTTGAGCTCGAAGGAGACCGCTTGTTCATAGGGCTGGAATCCGACGACGCTGACCCGTAGTTTCAAGGTGCCGAATACGGGAATATTTTCTACCCTGAATTCACCGTTCGCCTTGGTAAGCATGCCGGCTATGGCGACATCCTTTCTTTTTTTGGTCAGGGAGTCGAAGCGGTTTTGAATGATCTGAACCGATGCGAACTCGATCGGCTTTTGACTTCGGGAGTCGATGATCTTTCCGTAAAAAGCACCGGTCGGCATCTGTCGACCGGCCGTCGGGCGACCGCCCGGTTGAGCGTAAAGGTTATAACAAATTAATAAACAGGCAATTAGATATATTGATTGTTTCATTTTCTTAGAAGGGTTTCCGGACTGTTTAGACGAGGAAAGAACGGTAAACTTGCTGACAATCTTGTGACAATCATCTGCGGTAAAAGTTCTGTCCCTGGGGCATTTAACCGGTCGTAACTAAGGTGATCAATACCTGTAGCAGACCGATCAGGAAACCGATGACGGCCCCGACCCATTCCACGAAACGGAGTTCCCGGGACATGATCTGATACAGGATCGTTTCCAACTTATCGGATGAGAAACCGGAGACCTTTGCGGTGACGATCTGTTCCAGATCGAGATCAGCCTGAAGATTTCCCGCGAAACGTTTCATGACTGGCGGAAACAGGGTTTCGATCTCGGCCATGAATGCTTCCTTGAGCCGGCCGATCGTTTTTTCGCCGATGAACATGCTGATAACTGGCATCTGGTCGCTGAGCCGGACACGCAGGAACTCATCCACATGCGATTCGATCATCGGAAAGATCTTGCGCAGGTTCGCCGGGTCGCTGATCTTATCCTCGATGTCGGTGAACGAAAGAAATTCCGAACTGACGACCTGCCCCATCCGCTCCGCGAACTGTTTTTGTCTCTTGGGAAAAATTCCCTGGAAGGTAATGCCGAGGATGCTGCGGGGTT
>JBJOMF010000235.1:0-5273 GCA_046052505.1 Bacteroidota bacterium
GATCTCGGTCCGGCGGTTCCGCGCGCGGCCGGTATCCGTACGGTTATCGGCAACGGGTTGTGAGGCTCCATAGCCTTTGGCGGTCAGCCGTTCGGGGTTGATATTCTTTTTGATCAGGTAATCGCGTACCGATTGGGCCCGGTTCTGGCTCAGGAGCAGGTTGTCGGCGGTCTTTCCGATATTGTCCGTATGACCGCCAATCTCGATACGAAGTGTAGGATTCTCTGACAGCAGCTGCACCAGAACATCCAGTTCGGCTGCGGACTCCATGCGTAATTCAAAGCGATTCACATCGAAGAAGACATTCTTGAGTTCCCGTTTTGCTCCCGCTTCCAAGGGGGTAAGGAGGATATCCTTCTCATAGGTCGAGTCTGGGGAGCGACCCGACAGGCGGAATTGTCCGGAGAAGAACAGGTATCCTTTCCGATTCACGTTAAAGGCATAGTCCTTTCCCAGCGGAACGGTGATAAAATACCTGCCGGTCTCATCGGTTCGTGCCTGTCCGATTTTCAGCCGGGTCGACAGGTCGGTGAGTTCCAACACGGATTCCAGCCCTTTTCCGGTCTTTTCATCGCGTACCTGTCCTTTCACCCAGATCGTAGTGGCGGGACGGATGATCGGCCGAAGTACGAACCGGTAAATATCGAGTCCTCCGCGGCTGTCCGACCGGTCGCTCGCATAAAAGGCGGTCTTTCCGTCGGCTGCGATGAAGAGGGTGCCTTCCCGGTCGATCGTATTGATGGGATACCCCAGATTTTCCGGTGACGTCCAGGTTCCGTCCGGCTGTTTGCGGACCAGGAACAGGTCATCGTCGCCATATCCTGGCCAATGTGCGGAGGTGAAGTAAAGGGTTTGGTTGTCGGCATGTATGAACGGACATTGTTCATCGGCGGGGCTGTTGATCCCGGGTCCGAGGTTTTCAGGTCTGCCCCAATGACCATTCGGTTGGAGGCGCGATACGTAGAGGTCACTGCCTCCGTAGCCGCCCGGCCGTCGTGAGGCGAAGTAGAGTTCGCGCTTGTCGGGCGACAGACAGGGTTGCGATTCCCACTGGTCGGAATTCAGGGGGCGGCCGAGATTCTCGGGTTGCGTCCATCCCCCGGGCATGCGGTAGGAAATGTACAGGTCGCAGGCACCAATCCCATCGGGCCGGTTACAGCCGGTGAACACCAGCCATTCTCCGTCTGCGGAAATGAACTGGGCCCCCTCGCTCTGCGGGGTATTCACGGCGCTTCCCATGTTCTCGGCAGGCGACCAGCCGCTATCGGGTGTTGGGTGGCTGGAAAAAAAATCCTCATTATATCCGTTCAGCTTTCGGGTGAAGACCAACTCGCTGCCATCGACCGGGAGAGAAGGAAAATATTCGGATTCCCGGGTGTTGACACCAGGTCCGAGGTTCACGGGTGCGAAAACATAGCCGGAGTCCGGATGGGCCCGTTGATAGTCGATCGCAAAACGATAGTTCATTCGGCGTTTCTCCACCTCCTTACGGCGTGTTTCGTTACGGGGCGGTGACTTCACCATCATTTCGTCCAGGGCATCAAGGGCTTCCTGAAACCGGCCGATGCCGGCCAGGCAGTGCGCATAAGAGGAGTGGAAATTGATCGTGTAAACGCTGTCGATCGCAACGGCTTTTTCGAAATAACCTGCTGCTTTGGAATAATTGCGTTGTTGCAGCTGGAGGCTGCCCAGTGCCAGCCAGGCGTCCACATAGTCTGGAGCCACTTGAACGGCTTGCAGCAAGAGTCCGGTGGCGCTGACCCCGTTCCCGTCCTCGGCCCGCTCGCGGGCCTGTTCATAAAGGGCGACCGCTTTTTTAGGGATACGGGCCGGGTCGTAAGGTTGTGCCCGCAGCAGGGAAAGCTGCAAGCAGGCAACAAGTATCATCAGAGGGATTGGCGTTCTCATGTAGGGGGTCGAAGCTATACCAATATTACGCCGGGACGGAAAGAAAATTCCGTTAAAAAATCAGGCTTTCCTCTTGCTCGCTCAGGGTATTCCTAGGTATTTGTGTACCTGAAGAGAGAGCCGCCATTGCGGATGATCCTGGATGTGATCGATGATAAGGGGTGTCATTTCCGCAGCGCGACCCCATTCCGGTTGCAGGTAGAGGGCACAGGAGGGGGCTGCCAATGCCGCATGTGTTTCCGCCCAATCCAGGTCCGACCGGTTGTACACGATGACCTTCAGTTCATCGGCCCGTGACAGGATCTCCGGGCGGGGGGCTTTGAATTTCTTGGGGGAGAGGCAGATCCAGTCCCAGCCACCACTCAGCGGGTGTGCCCCGGAAGTTTCGAGGTGGGTGCGACGTCCGGCGGCTCGGAGTGCGGTCGTGAGCGGACCAAGGTCGTGCATCAACGGTTCTCCGCCGGTGATCACGGCGATCGGTGCGGGGGTGGCTGTGACGAAAGCCGTCAGTTCGCTGAATCCGATCTGCGGATGGCGGGCGGCATCCCAGCTGTCCTTCACATCACACCATACGCATCCGACATCACAGCCGCCCAGCCGGATGAAATAGGCCGATCTGCCCTGATAGGCACCTTCGCCCTGCAGGGTATAAAAATGCTCCATGACCGGCAGCGTTCCGGAGCTGTTACCGTTTGGGCACATGCTAGCCATTTTTCTCGATACAGGACTGGAAGGTATTCTTCAGCAGGGCGGCGATCGTCATGGGCCCCACACCGCCCGGCACCGGGGTGATCCAGGAACAGCGGGATGAAACCGGACCAAAGTCCACATCCCCTTCCAGGCGGAACCCCGATCTGCGGGTGGGATCCGGTACCCGGGTGATACCCACATCGACCACCACTGCGCCCGAGCGGACCATGTCCGCCTTTACGAAACCGGGTTGACCGACCGCGGCCACGATGATATCGGCCCGGAGACAATGCTCGCGGATGTCGGGTGTTTTGGAATGGCAGACGGTAACGGTGCAATTGCCGGGATCGGTATTCGCACTCAGCAGGATGCTCATCGGTCTGCCGACGATATTGCTTCTTCCGATTACCACGGCATGCTTACCCTTCGTATCGATCCTGTAATGTTTCAGCAGCAGCAGGATGCCATGCGGGGTAGCGGGTATGTAGGTGGCATGCCCCTGTACCATCCTGCCGACGTTCACCGGATGAAAGCCGTCCACATCCTTTTCCGGATCGATGGCGTTGATGACGGATTCGTCAGAGATCGTTTCGGGCAAGGGCAGCTGAACCAGGATGCCATCGATATCGGGATCGCGGTTCAGTTCCTCGATCGTCCGAAGCAGCGCTGGCTCTGCAACGGAGGCTTCCAGACGGATGAGAGTTGATCGGAAACCAACTTCCTGACAGGCTTTCACCTTGGCGCCCACGTAGGTCTCGCTGGCCCCGTTGTTGCCAACGAGGATGGCCGCGAGGTGGGGCGTCTTCTTCCCTTCCGCCACCCGTTGGGCGACCTCGAGCCGGAGTTCTTCCCGGATCGCCTCAGCCGCCTTTTTCCCGTCCAGTAATTGCATGGGGTAAAGGTAGTGCATCGCTGTTGTTCCGGGTCGCCGTTGCCGTTGATTTCTGCGCGATTTGGCGGTCCGTTTCCCATGGAAACGGATTCTGCCACGGGTAGCTTAGCGGAAACGTCACTTATGTGGAAATGGATGGTGGTGGTGATGGTCGCGCTGCCAGGCCCCTTGGTATGGGCACAGGTCATTCGCTCCCGACCGGAAACGACCGTTTTCGGTACTTGTGTTGGCAGCGGCCTATTCACAGATGTTCTTGGCATTACAGGCAATCCGGCCCTCTTGCCCGGGCATCGCTCTTTTACGGCTGCCCTGCTTGGTTCACGTTGGGTTCGGCTCCCAGCTATCACTCGTTTCACCGCCGCGGTCTGGGTCCCGGCAGGCAGAGGCGGCTTCACTGGTCAGGGTCAATTTATATCGTTCAGCGGGTATACCGAGTCGGTCATGGGCGCAGGCTATGGCAGATACCTGGGCGATCGCTTGCAGGCCGGGGTTCGCTTGAACCATCATCACTTCCGTTTCCCGAACGGGTATGGGCGGGCGGGTTCCGTTTCCGCCGATGCCGGATTGGTATTGCACCTGACGGACCGTTTTCGGTGTGCAGTGCAGGCGGTGAATCCTTTGGCCGGTTCTTTTTTCGGTTCATCCGAAGAGCGACTGACATCGGTGTATGCTTCGGGAGTCGGGTTTCAGGCATCAGCTGCCTTTGATTGGAGTATGGAGTTGCGAAAGGAGGAGGGGCAATCGCCCGAACTGCGGGTCACGCTCACCTACAGGCCGGTCAGCAGGCTGGTCCTTTCGGGGGGCTTCAGCAGCCGTACAGGTGCCGGAGCATTACGCGCAGGCTTTTCCTTTTCACACTGGCAATTGGACCTTGTTATGCAGCAACATCCGTATCTGGGGTTGTCACCGGGTCTGATCCTATTTTATACAGGAGGAAAATGACGGGTCGGGCAGGAGTTCTGTTACGGTATTTGGTTTTTTTCCTTCTGGTTTTCCTTGCAGGTCGCCCGGACTCACTTGCACAGGAACTGCCGGCAACGGGCACCCGGACTATGGAGGAGTTGGCCGCTGCCGATGCGAAAGTGCCAGAGGATGATCAGTGGTGGCAGGACCTGGAGCAGTTCCGACGTCACCCCCTTTCCGTCAATTCTGCAGACAGGGAGCGGTGGCATCAACTGCGGATCTTCAATGACCTCGAGATCGATGCGATCTTTCGGTACCGGGAGCGGCTGGGACTTTTCCGTCATGTATATGAATTGCAGGCCGTACCGGGGCTGGACCAGATTACCATCCGCGCTGCACTGCCCTTTCTTACCATCGGTTCCGATGCAGGGACCTCTGCCACACGCAACGATCTGTTCCGTTCCGGCGGACATCGGCTCTTGATACGTGTAGGCCTTCAGGGGGAACGGACCGAAGGGTACGATCTTGACAGCACCGGACGGGGCTATACCGGTGGCCCGGAGCGCATTTATTTCCAGTATCGGTATCGATACTCGGACCGGCTGCGTTTGGGCATCACTGCCGATAAGGATGCAGGCGAACCTTTTTTCAACGCACGCCGCCCGTCGGGTTTTGATTTCTATTCTGCCCATTTTTTCATGCAACGTCGCGGGTTCTTGCGGAAACTTGCCTTGGGGGATTTCACGGTGAATCTTGGCCAGGGCCTGGTATTTTGGCAGGGGCTGGCTTTCGGAAAAACGGAATGGATCACCTCGGTAAAGCGGCAATCTCCGGTATTGTCCCCATATACCGCTGCGGGGGAAACGCTCTTTTGTCGTGG
>JBJOMF010000236.1:0-6791 GCA_046052505.1 Bacteroidota bacterium
ATGAGGCGGCGGACTTCAGCCAAGGCGCCGGTACGCAGCGTGACCGGTGTAACGGATACAGTTTCCATTTCACAAAAGTAACACCTTTCCCGGGCTGAAAAATGGGCCGGCTAACCAAAACCAGGCCCGAAGAGCCGACACGAGCGGATTCCGCCCACGGGGCCCTACTTTTGCAGGGTTACCAACCCATACCTCATGGACATCGCTACAGCCGGCCTGGTCATAGCTGCCATCGCTCTGGTCCTTTCCATTGCCGCTTTATTGAAACGCCCGGCCCGGACACCCGCTCCAGGCACGGACGAACGAGCCCGTCAACTTAAACTGCAGGCCTATGAGCGCCTGGTACTGCTCACCGAACGTATTGCTCTTCCCGGACTGGTGAGCCGGTTGAATCAGCCGGGGCTGACAGCCTGGGAAATGAAGCTGATCCTTACCGAGAACATCAAAATGGAATTCGAGTACAACAGCACCCAGCAACTGTACGTCACCCCGGTCAGCTGGGATGCGGTTCGTAACCTTAAGGAACAGAATATCATGCTGATCCATCAGATAGCCGGCAGATTGACACAGGATGCTTCGGCAGCTGAGCTGAACCGAAAACTCCTGGAACTGGTGATGAAGGAACCCAACGCATCCCCGCACGAGATCGTACTTTCCACGCTGAACCATGATGCCAAACAACTGATGCGATAAAACAACGATGACGAAAAACCCGACTATGTCCGAAGAAACCAACCGCCGTACAGACTCCGGGATATCGATCCGCCCTGTTTACTACCCTGCTGATCTTCCCGTTCCCATGACCGAAAGACCGGGTGAGTTCCCTTTTACACGGGGTGTTCAGCCTGATATGTACCTCGGCAAGCTCTGGACCATGCGACAGTATGCCGGCTTTTCGACGGCCGAGGAAAGCAACAAACGATACCGGTACCTCCTTTCACAGGGGGTGAGCGGCCTGAGTGTGGCATTCGACCTGCCAACACAGATCGGATACGACAGCGATCACCCGCTTGCGGAGGGAGAGGTTGGCAAGACCGGGGTGGCGATCGACAGTATCGAAGACATGGAGACCCTTTTTCGGGACATCCCGCTTGAGACCGTCAGTACGTCGATGACGATCAACGCCACCGCCTACATTTTGCTCGGCCTTTATGTGGCACTGGCCCGCCAGCAGGGGGCTGACCTGAAAAAGATAAGCGGGACGATCCAGAATGATATCCTCAAGGAATACGCCGCCCGGGGCACCTATATCTATCCGCCCCAACCTTCCATGCGGATCATTACGGATATTTTTGAATGGTGCAGCCGGGAACTCCCCAAGTGGAATACCATTTCGATATCCGGCTATCATATCCGGGAGGCCGGAAGCACCGCCGTTCAGGAAATCGCCTTTACCCTCAGTAATGGAAAGGCCTATGTGAAGGCTGCTCTCGAAAAAGGACTTGATATAAATGTATTTGGAAAGCGGCTCTCCTTCTTCTTCAATGCACACAACAACCTGTTCGAGGAAGTGGCGAAATTTCGGGCCGCCCGGCGGATGTGGGCTTCTATCATGAAAGAGTTGGGAGCCACCGATCCCAAAGCGATGATGCTCCGTTTCCACACCCAGACCGGAGGCAGCACCCTCACCGCGCAGCAACCCCAGAATAATATTTCCCGGGTTACGGTACAGACCCTTGCTGCCGTCCTGGGTGGCACGCAATCGCTTCACACCAACGGCTACGACGAGGCCCTGAGCCTGCCGACCGAAGCTGCGGCGAGGATCGCCCTCCGCACCCAACAGGTCGTTGCGTACGAAAGCGGTGTGACCGATACGGTCGATCCCCTGGCAGGCTCCTACTACGTAGAGTCGCTGACAAAGGAGGTAGAACAGGCGGCATGCCAGTTAATGGCCAAGATCGACGCAATGGGTGGCAGTGTCATGGCCATTGAGCAGGGCTTCATTCAGCAGGAGATCGCCCGGAGTGCCTTTGAATACCAGCGGCAGATCGAGAAAGGGGAAAAGGTGATCGTGGGTCTGAATAAATTCCAGGTGGCAGACGAACCGGGTATCCCGATATTCCGAATAGACGACAGCATCCGTAACCTTCAAAAAGAGAAATTGGCCTCCCTACGCGCTTCCCGCGATAGCTTGCGCTGCACACAGGCCTTACAAATGCTACAAGACAAGATCAGCACCGGGGAAAATATCATGCCCGCCGTGATCGATGCCGTGGAGAAACGTTGCACACTGGGAGAGATCGCAGATACCCTGCGCAGGGTCTATGGAGAATACAAATAAGATCCTGGAAGTACAGCCCCCCTATTTTCCGCTGCGGCGTAATTCCTTGACGAACGTGTAAGGGTCGTATTCCAAGAAATCATTCACCCGGACCTCAACGGAATAAGGTTTCCCATCCTTCATCGTAAATTTCATGGGATGGATTCCGTAACCGGAATGCGAATATGTGAGTCGGAACGTATTATCATCCATATAGTCCATGACACCAAATAGGTCGGGATGCTGCTGGAAACGGCAGGTGAGCCCGCCGGGTGTTTGAACAATGGTGATCCGCCCATATACAGGATGGGTGTAGGTCCCCGTAAATTCTTGAATAGGTACAGGAGGCTGTAATTTTCGGTCGACACGGGCTTGTAATGTGGCTAAACTGTCTCTCATGGCATTCTGGTCCCGAACATGGCCAGTCAAAGCAGAAAGACTGCGATCAACATACGGTACTCCCAGATAAGCGTCCATGATCTGATAGCGAAGGGATTCGAAAAAATTCTGATTGTCATTATTAGTAAGAATGGCGATCCCGAGATTTTCCTCCGGAATGAAACAGACGTTAGTCACATGCCCGAAAGCCCCGCCTGTGTGCCAATACACCTGACGGCCATTATAGTCAGCCGCATTCAGGCCGAGTCCATATCCGCGAAAATGCATGGGAAAGGCAGTCGAGCGTCGGGAGCTGGTGATGATATTTACATCCCGAGTCTTCTGGACCACGGACCAGGGCAGTATACTTCGGCCATCGATCCGTCCGCTGTCCAACTGGAACAGGAGCCAACGACCCAGATCCCGAACGTTGCTCACCATACTAGTGGCTGGTCCCATATTATCGACCTTGTCAAAGGGGATCGTAGTCAGCTTGCGGTACCGATTGGTATGCGGCTGAGCCACATTGGTCCTGCCCTCCAGCCCGGCCGTAGCCATATAGGTACGATCCATGCCCAGCGGTCGAAGCAACTGCTGTTCTACATAGGACTCCCACGTGCCGCCAGTAACTTTTTCCAGCACGCGTCCTGCAGCTACGAAAGCAGCGTTACAATACCCATAATCCTGCCGGAAAACACCCGAAGGCTTCAGCAAGCGCATTCTCCATATGATAGAATCTTTCGGAAGCCGGGAGTCCCAAAAAGTAAAATCGCCCTGGAATGTTTTCAGGCCGATACGATGACATAGCAGATCACGGATGGTTACCTGACGCGTGGACAGGGTATCATAGAGGCGGAACCAGGGAAGGTAACGGCTGACCTTATCTTCTAGCGAAAGCTTTTTATCCGCATCGAGCAGGGCGAGTGTGGTACCGGTGAATAACTTGGTATTGGAAGCTATGATGAAAAGGGTGTTTTCATCGATCGGATTTTCTCGGTTCAGTTCACGTACACCGTATCCTTTGGACAGGATCACCCGACCGTCCTTAACGACCACGATCGCCAGGCCGGGTACTTCCCACTGCCGTAAGCCGCGTGTGACATAGGAATCCAAACTATCCCGCAGAAAGCCAGGTGTTCCGTCCGGAAACTGCCGGATGGATTCAACAGTCGGAACAGGGCTCTCGCCCGAATAGAGGGCCGCTTGTTCAGAAGCCTTCCGCTTACGTTCCAGCTGGGCTTTTTGCTGCTCCTCAGCTTGCTGAAATTTTTTACTTACCCGATTCTGAACTGTGTCCGACTGTGCACTGGAGAGCGCAGGCTTTTGTGCACTCACCGGCCGCTGTACCAGTAGGAAAAGAAAGCTCAAATGGAAAAGACAAACAACACTTCGACGAAATATCAATTGCATGGCAGGATCGTTAGAAGGATAAAAATACCGAAAATTCAATGTTGCATCAGTCATGAGATGCATTTAATTACCATACATCGGATAGGCCTGAAATGAACGGCATAAAAAAACCATCCCGCCAGTGGCGGGATGGTCTCTTATAATCGGAAGAAGGATTAATTCTTCTTGACGATGATCTGCTTGGCACCCACACGCTTGCCGGAACCGTTCACGAGCTCAACCGTGTAGTTTCCATCAGCGATGGTCGGACCCAGGTTGATATCGATACGGGTGTAAGCAAGGCCGGTCACCATGCTCTTGGTATAGACCTGTGAGCCTTTCTCATCGAATACGCGTACGGTAGCTGTTTCACCGGATGTGTTATAGAAACGCACCTGGAACTGACCGCTGTTCGGGTTCGGATACACCCAGAGGTTTTCCGATTGCTGGCCGCTGACCACTACGGTCTGCGAGCGGGCCTTACAGCCATTCAGGTCCGTATATTCCAGCTGGTAGGAACCGATGTCATCCACGGTCAGACCGGAGAGGACGGACAGTTGCTGCAGCGGGTTGGTAAGCATGGTGCCATTCTTATACCAGCGATACGTACCGCCGGTCGGGCTGACTGTACTGCTGATGCTCAGCACCTGACCAGGCGTCAATACCGGCGGGATGGAGGTCACCACATTCACGGTCGGAAGCGGGTTGATGTAAAGCGTCGCGAAGTTGGACGTTACATCGGTGCAGCGACCGGAGAGGATGCAGCGGTACGAATTGGTATTCAGAGCGAAGGTGACAGACGGGATCGTCAGGGTTGCCGATGTGGCACCGGCGATATTCACCCAAGCGGTTCCATTCCAACCTTGCCACTGATACGTGAGGATGGTACCTGTTCCTACGTTGGCGATGACAGGGAACAGCGCGTTGTCATTCACACAAACATATTGTGTAACAGGCTGCTGTGTGATCACGGGACGCTCGGCATCGTTTACGGTAACCGTGAACGAGCAGGTGCGGGAATTTCCGGCCGCATCGAACGCCGTGTAGGTTACTGTGCTAACACCTGAACCGGTGCGCCCGTCCAGCGGGAACTGGGTTGCCGGTACGTAGTTGATACCCGATGCCGGCGAGGCAGCCGCGAAGCCACCCGGACCGGAGATGCTCCAGGTCAGGCGGGTCACAGCGCAGTTATCGCTGAAGGTGGGCTGTGGCGGCGTGTATGTTGCATAGCACTGACCGGGGTCGGTGTTACGCGTCTGATTTGCTGGACAGGTGATGTTGGGCTGCTGGTTGTCCACCACGGTCACTGTGAAGGAACAGGTGCTGGTGTTGCCAACGGCGTCACGGGCCTGCCATGTGTTGGTCGTCGTACCCACGGGGAATACGGAACCGGAGGGAAGACCGGAGACCAGTGTGAGTACCGGCGGCACCACGGGAACACGACCGATCAGGTCGATGATGGTGTTGGAAGTGAATCCAAGCGACGACAGGGTAACCGGTGTCGGAACACCGCAGGTACCGGACGACACATAGGCCGGTGCGCTTTCACCAAGCTGGTTGGCGCCGGGCCACATGCCTCCGTTCATTACCTCCACTTCGATTGCTACGATCGCATTGGCGGGTACCGTAGGCGGTGTGGTGAAGGATGCGGTATAGAAGGTCGCAGGCGCGGTGGTGATGTTCACCGTGGCCGTACCTACCAATGTACGAGCGCTGGCCGGGAAAGGACCTGCACTGGTGTAAACACGAACCGTTGCGGTCTGTGCCGTTCCGTTCTGCTCCACACCGAAGCGTACGCCGGCGATGGTGAGCGGGCTGGTCAGCGCGAGGGGAGCCAGATTGTATGCGCGCCAGAAGTGGTTGTCACCGGCGCCGCAAGCGATACCCGTACCGACTGCGATGGTATTGTTATTGGTATTCTGCGTCAGGGACAGGGTACCCGGAAGCGGGCAGTTGTCGGTCACACTCGGATCCGGATAGTTCACCGTGGCATTACACTGGTTGAGCGTGTTGCCTACCGTGATATTGGCGGGGCAGGTAATGGTCGGAGCCTGCGTGTCGGTCACGGTAACTGTGAAGGAACAGGTGGCACCCGAAGCGGTCGATACGTTCACCGTGGTGGTACCGATCGGGAAGAACGAGCCCGGTGCACGGGAATAGATAATGGGACCGCAGAGACCGGTGGTCGTAGCGGCGAAGGTCACGTTCGCGCCGCAAAGACCCGGCGTATTACCGGTGGTAATATTGGCCGGACAAGTCAGAACGCAGGGCGTACCGCAGCAGGAAGGCTGTGACACGTCGAAGTCATCCACACGCCAACCCTCACCACCGAAAGAGTTATCGGACCCCATCCGGAAGCGGAGCTGCACGTTCTGATTAGCGGCAGCTACCGGCAGGTTAACAACCGTCTGGATGAAACCGGAGCTGTTACCGGTCCAAGCCTGACGGCCGGGGAGCGGGTTGCCGAATCCGGTAGCCAGTGTACCGGTATACCCTCCACTTACGAACGAACCGCCGGCAGTGATGATATCCTGCCAGGCGCCTCCGTTGATGGAGATCTCGAGCACACCACCGTCATAACCTGATTCAGTATTGTAGTTGCTGCGGAACGAAGCGCGAGCACCTACGGCCGGTGTGAAGGTGGGAGTTACGAGTGACTTGTCTGCAACTGCACCCGGATCGTCGGCGAAAGCCGCGTTCGGGGCAGAAAAAGCAGCAGGAGCAGGAGTACCCGAGTTGGAAGTGGCCCATGCATTACCGCTTG
>JBJOMF010000237.1:0-5063 GCA_046052505.1 Bacteroidota bacterium
TTCGGATCGTAGAGGAACTGTTCGAAAAAAGCGCTGATATCGAAGGATGGCATGGGTGGTTTATCGGGTACGTAAGGATTTATTGTAGTCTTTCAGGATCGCTTCATAAAGCCAGCCGGCCAGGACCTCGGCGCCGCGGTGATTGGGGTGTACATAGTCGCGGTTGGCCAGGGACGGCTTTTGTTGTGCCCACTCGACGATGGAATTGGGCCCGCCCATGGATGCATATTGATTGTAGAAGCTGCTGCCGGTCTCGTAGGCGATGGCCGCCTGGGTACGCACCAGGGAATCGATCCCGACCGCCGACCGGTATTCCCCCCCGTACCGGAAGGCACGATCGGCCGTGCTCACCAGGAGAAGATCACTTTCGGGGAAACAGTGCTGCAGTTTCCGCACGACGGGGATCAGGGTCCGGCCATACCAGTTGAAGTTCCGTTCGTTGGGCCGGAACAGGAGGTTGACCCCATATTGAAATACGATCAGGTCGTAGGGGTTGGCGGCTGCGATACGGGCGAGAAAGGCCGAATCGATGGTTGCGAATTCGATACCGGTGATGCCGCGAAAGGAGAAATTGTCTAGGATGATCCCCGAAGCGGACTCGAAACTGATGCCGTACACCGGCAGTCGGTCATCGGACACCCCGACCCGGATGCTGCGGGACCGGTCATTCGCCAAAGGGATGCGGTTGACCACTGCGCCGGCATCGAGGGGAACTGACCGACCATTGACAGTGATGGCGGTGGCACCCGATACCGGTCCGCAGAGCAGGCTTTTCTCGATGACGGCGAGGCTGTCGGTCACCGTGCGATCCGTCATCTGCACCCAGTCGCCGTTACTGCGGAACACGTGACCCGACAGGTACAGGCGTCCGGAGCGGCCGGATTTGAAATTCTCATCGCGCCACCCGCCCGAATACGAGTGGGATACCGTCTGTCGGAACTGGGAGACCTGAGACGTGATGGGCACAAAGCCCACCCCGCTTCCACCGAACTGTTGCTGCAGCAGCTGACGAAGGGTCTGCGTAAGCAGGTCGCCTTCGATCATGCTGTCACCGAAATAGGCGATCCGGACCTTTCTCCGCTTACCGGCCTTCAGCTCGGCCAGTTTGCGAGCGAAGCCTTCCAATGAGACGGCTGAAGTGTCGGCATGAAACCGGGTGATGGAACGTCCCTGCTTATAGAGATCGAATTTCCGGTCGGGCCGCTTCTCGATCACCACGACCGGCGAGTCCGTTTTATCGGAGCGGTCCGATGGCAGGGAGGTCAGCACATTTCCCGGAAACAGGTCCGATATGAGATTGACGCGGTTGAGCGGGGTCCAGCTGATGGGAAGGAAGAGGGCCGCGAAGGAGACCAGCAGGTACAGGGAAAAGCTCCCCGCCACGAATTGAAGGACACGACGATTGGCGTTCATGACTCGGGATGGGGAGCGAGGGTGGCCAATTTATTTTTACGGATGGCGTCATTGACACGTTGCCGCCAAACGGCCGGAACCTCGGAATAACCAGCCTTGCTGATGGCCTCGGTCCACAGCCGGTGGTCCGGATTCCCCTTAAGGCGGGGATAGAATTTTTTTCGGCTGATCACCCGGCAGAAATCAGTGAAGGAGGCCGTTGCATCGGCATATTGCCTGTACCGGCTCCGTATGCCGTGGGTCCGGAGCAGGGCGTTGCGGCCCACGATCCCGAAGTAATTATGAAGCAGGCGGCAATTGCGACTGGTACCGGAACCGGATTCAATGATGGAAACGCCCAGGATGACGGCCGTGGGTATGCCATAGGCCAGGGACAGGGAATCGGCGAGGGGCTGGAACTTTTTGACAAAGCCCGTGGATTGGGCGCTGCCGGCGATCGACAGGAACAGCAACAGGGACAGGGGCCAGGCCTTGCGCGTCGGAGCGGTTGTTGTTGCGATTGCCATGGTGGAACCGGGTAAAGATACAAAACCCGTTTCAGCCAAATCCGTTACTTTGTGGCCGACCATGGACCCGTTCATGCGCTTACGCGTTGATAAAGAAGAGGGACTGAAGGAGTTCCGTCATCCGGGACCGGGACCGCACCCGCTCCTGCTTACGGCAGCAGGTCGCTTCATCTCGTATCTGTTCCACCCCGTATTCATTCCGGTTTTCATCACGGCGCTGCTGGTGTTCCGGCACCCCTATCTGTTCCTGGGTTTCTCGCACGGTGATAAGGTACGCGTCTTGCTTCAGGCCTTTCTGATGTTCACCTTTTTCCCGCTGATCACCGTGTTGCTCCTGCGGGGACTTCGGTTCATCGACAGCATCCGCCTCAACAGCCAGCGCGATCGCATCATCCCACTGGTGGCCTGCGGGATCTGGTATTTCTGGATCTGGTATGTATGGCGTAACCTCCCCGATTACCCTCCGTTGCTGGTGGAACTGGCCCTGGCGGTATGGATCTCATCCACCCTGGCCCTGCTGGCCAATATCCGGATGAAGGTCAGCCTGCATGGCATTGCCGCGGGGGTGATGACCGGCTTCGCGGTGCAGCTGGCCCTGACGCAGGACCTGCCGTCCGGCCTCTTTCTCACCGGGGCCTTCATCGTTACGGGACTGATCGCCACGGCGCGACTGCTCGTGTCGGACCATACGACCGGCGAAGTATATGGGGGGCTGCTCCTGGGCGGCATTTCCCTGCTCATTGCTGCCCTGGCTTCCTGACCCTGCCCCACAGAAAATCCCATTCCGTTTACTGGAAAATACCCGAGGGCCGGAGCCGGACAGCGCATCACTTTTGTCTGGAAACAACGGAGGAAAAAAGAAACAATCCAAAAAAAATTAGTTTTTTATTGCTAAATGTTTTAGTTTTGTGTGTTACTAAGTTTTAACCCGTGGGCGGAGACGGCCCCTACCTTTGTCCGGCTCCCGTAACGGAGCAGCTAAGAACCGCCCGAATGTCAAAAAAAGAAAAAAACACCGCTATGTCAGCCAATGCCGAAAAACTCAAAGCCCTCAAGCTTACCATGGACAAGATCGAGAAGGACTATGGGAAGGGCTCCGTCATGATGATGAACGAAAAGGCCGAAGTACAGCAGGAAGTCGTATCCACCGGCTCGATCGGACTGGATGCTGCCCTGGGCATCGGCGGATTGCCCCGCGGCCGTGTCGTGGAGATCTACGGACCCGAATCATCGGGGAAGACCACCATCGCCACCCATGTGATCGCCGAGGCACAGAAAAAGGGAGGCATGTGTGCCATCATCGATGCAGAACATGCTTTTGACAGCAACTACGCGCAAAAACTGGGGGTTGACGTGGACAACCTGCTGATCTCACAACCCGATTATGGTGAACAGGCCCTGGAGATCGCCGACCGACTGATCCTGTCCGGCGCGCTGGATGTCGTGGTCATCGACTCCGTGGCGGCCCTGGTCCCGAAAAGTGAACTGGAAGGTGAGATGGGCGACAGCAAGATGGGCCTCCATGCCCGTCTGATGAGCCAGGCGCTTCGCAAGCTCACGGCCACCATCGCAAAAACCAATACGATCTGCATCTTCATCAACCAGCTTCGGGAGAAGATCGGTGTGATGTTCGGTAATCCGGAGACCACCACCGGCGGAAATGCCCTGAAGTTCTATGCTTCGGTACGCCTCGATATCCGTCGTACCCAGCAGGTCAAGGACGGGGATGAGGCCATCGGAAACCACGTGAAGGTGAAGGTCGTTAAGAACAAAGTGGCACCCCCCTTCCGTGCGGCCGAATTCGATATCATCTTCGGAGAGGGGATCTCCAAGACCGGTGAGATCATTGACCTGGGTACTGAAATGGGTATCGTACAGAAAAGCGGTAGCTGGTACAGCTACAACGGGGATAAACTGGGACAGGGCCGCGATGCGGTCAAACAACTCCTTCTCGATAACCCGGAGCTCTCCAAAGAGATCGAGACCAAGATCCGTGAAAAGATTAAAGAAGTACAGGCGGCATAAAAGCAGCCATTACAAGTGGTTAGAGTTGGGTTAGTTCGTACGGCCCCGCCAATTGGCGGGGCTTTTTATATCAAATTGAAAAAGAGGGCATAAAATTATATTTAATGTTTAAACATTTATATATTTGTTCCTGCACCGGCAACCAATCGCCCGGTCCGCTCGTTTATCTGCCTGAATGAAAAACAGGGAACGCAACCGCTACTTCCAGATCGCCGCAGGCCTCGTCCTGACGGCCGCGTTCTTTTTGCCATGGGTGAACTGGCAGCAACAACCCGTACGCGGTATGGACCTGCCCTCGGGCACATTCTTCAGCATCTCGGAATCGCGCTTCAGGCTCGCCAACCCCTTTCCCCAACTGGCCTTCAGTTTCCACATATTTTGGTTGATTCCCCTGTTGGCGATCACCAGCGCATTACTGTCATGGCGCAGGCAACGCAACAGCTGGCCGGCCCTTATTGCCGGCATGCTGGCACTGGCCCTGTTGATGGTATTCTACCTCTTCTCCTCCACCTTGTGCGATCTGGGCGTCGACAAGAGCGCCCTGCGCATGGTCCGGCCCGCCGCGGCCCTGTCTGTATTGGCAGCAGCCGGTATCATTCTGAGCAGCGACCCGTTGAAGAGTCGCTTTTGGAAATGGCTCTTCCTGATCCTGGGCCCTTTGATGGCCCTGGGAGCATACAAGTACGGAGAGGCCCGGGTGATGAATGAGACCTTTACGGTCACCTCCGAACTCAAGCCGGACCATGTGACCAATGCCACCGAACTGCTGCGTGAATTCCTGGCAAACGACAGTCTGGCAAATGCCCGGTACCGCGAAAAGATCATAACCGTATCTGGGATCATTACACAGGTGAACCGGAACGCCGATTCCACAACCACCCTGCAGCTGGCCGAACCAAGCGGCTCCTATCTGATCTTTGATTTCGAGCCGGCGCAATACCGGATACTGTCGGCCCTAAAAGCCGGAGACAGTGTATCCCTGAAAGGTTCCTGCAGCGGCAGCATTTTCAGTGAGATCCTGGGAACCACTGCGATCTCCTTCAAACGTTCAACCCTAATTAAAAAATAAACACAATCATGAGAAAGATCGCACTCGTACTCGCACTGTTCACGGCCACT
>JBJOMF010000238.1:0-6148 GCA_046052505.1 Bacteroidota bacterium
GGGGTTGGAGATCCGGCGCAGCAAAACGCGGAGCCGTTGCTTGAGGATCGCATAGCCCACGCCCAGCAACAGGGCCCAGAGCACGATGAGCCCGAGATAAAAAGAACCGATGTAGTATGCGTAGGTAGACAGGATGCCTACACCCTTGGAAGCGATCACGGCACACATGGCTCCGAATACGCCGAGCGGGGCGAGGTTCATCACATAACCCACCATTTTCAGCATGACATGTGTCAGGGAATCGAGGGCCTTGATAATGGGCTCCCCGGGTTTGCCGATATGGGTCAGCGCTACGCCGAAAAAGATCGAGAAAACTACCAGCTGCAGCACTTCATTCTGCGCCATCGCCTCGATCACGCTGCGGGGAAATACATGTTCGATGAACTTGGGTAGCGAGAATTCACTGCCTTTACTGATCAGGTCCTTCACGCCGTCTGCATCGGTTTGGCTCAGGTTCACCCCCACACCCGGCTGTGTGATGTTCACGAGCAACAATCCGAGGAAGAGGCTGATCAGGGAAGCGGTGATGAACCAGATCATGGCTTTGCCGCCGACACGGCCCACCGTCTTCAGGTCGCCGAGCTTGGCAATGCCCACCACCAGGGTGGCAAAAACCAGCGGGGCGATGATCATCTGCACCAGCCGGAGGAAAATAGTAGTGAGGAGCTTGATCTTGGGGCTGAAATCCTTGATGAAGGCCGGGGAGGCATTTTCGTGGATCAGGTATCCGGCCAGGATGCCGGAGAGCATCCCCAGTACTATATAAAGGGTCAGTCGGTTGTTCTTCGACATGGCAGCGGTTTCGCGTAGTCGAAAATCGGTAAAATACGGCACCTGAAAAAACAAATCGGACGGGCGGGACATCTTTTCAGCGTATTGGTCGGAAATCAGTATTTTCCCCTAATAAAGCATCACCAAAACAACCTGCATCGCATGTCCCAGCACGCCAACGCCTTCAAACCCACTCTTGGTCTGTTCGACGGGACCATGATCGTGGCCGGCTCGATGATCGGATCGGGCATCTTCATCGTGAGTGCCGATATCACCCGTTATACCGGCAGCGCCGGGTGGCTCGTGGCCGTATGGCTGATCACCGGTTTCATGACCCTGACCGCTGCACTCAGCTATGGCGAACTGAGCGGGATGTTCCCCAAGGCGGGGGGGCAATATGTTTACCTCAAGGAAGCGTACAATCCCCTGATGGGATTCCTCTACGGCTGGAGCTTCTTCGCCGTCATTCAAACGGCGACCATCGCAGCCGTAGGTGTGGCCTTCTCCAAGTTTCTGGCCTATATGGTCCCGGAATTGGCAAACGATTATTTCTTATTCGATGCCGGAATCGTCAAGGTCTACTCGGGACAGTTGGTCGCCATTTTCATCATCTGCCTGCTGACCTATGTGAACTCCCGGGGCGTCAAAGAAGGCAAGTTCATACAAACTATTTTCACCTCGGCCAAGTTGCTGGCCCTGTTCGGACTCATCGTATTCGGCTTCCTGCTGGTGAAGGACAGCCACTGGGCCTCCAACTGGCAGACCGGCTTCGATGCGATGCAGCCGGCCATGGATGACAAGGGCAAGTTCATCGCCGGTTCGGACTGGACGGGCATCAGCAGTTCCGCCCTGATGGGTGCCATCGCCGCGGCCATGGTGGGATCCATCTTCAGCAGTGACGCCTGGAACAACGTCACCTTCATCGCCGGGGAGATGAAGAACCCCAAGCGCGATATCGGCCTGAGCCTGTTTCTGGGTACGCTGATCGTTACCATCATCTATGTGTCCGCGAACCTGATGTACCTGAACGTGCTGGACCTACGGACCGAACTGGCCTTTCCCACCGATGACCGCGTGGCCGTGGCTGCAGCCAATAAGATCTTCCCCTCGTTCGGCACTTTCCTGATCGCCGCGCTGATCATGGTATCCACTTTCGGCTGTAACAACGGACTGATCCTGGCTGGAGCCCGCGTGTATTACACGATGGCGAAGGACGGACTTTTCTTCAAAAAGGCGGGAGAACTGAACGGTGCCGCCGTTCCGGGCGTGGCCCTCTGGATCCAGTGCATCGTAGCCAGCATCTGGAGCCTGAGCGGCAAGTACGGGCAACTGCTCGATATGATCTCCTTCGTCGTGGTCCTATTCTACATGCTCACCATTGCGGGTATTTTCATCCTGCGCCGGAAGCGCCCCGATGCGGAGCGGCCCTATAAAGCCTTCGGCTACCCGGTACTTCCCCTGCTGTACATACTCATGGGACTGGCCTTCTGCGGACTGCTGATCGTGTTCAAGCCCGAGTTCACCTGGCCGGGTCTCATCATCGTACTGCTGGGGATTCCGCTCTACTTCGCCGCGATTGCGGGACGGAAGAAAGCCTCCGGGGATGCGGCCCGTCCCAATGCATGATGTTCCCATCAATACTTATCTTAGTCACTTCAACAAACCAACACTATGAGTTTATTCAAGAAGAAGCCGCTGGATCAGGTACTGGCCCAGGTGGCCGACAATGAAAAAGGACTGAAGCGCACCCTGGGGGCTGCCAATCTGGTGGCGCTGGGGATCGGAGCCATCATCGGTGCCGGCCTGTTCGTACGTACGGCCGCAGCCGCCAGTGAGGCTGCCGGACCGGCCGTGACGCTCTCCTTCGTGGTGGCCGCCATCGGTTGTGCCTTTGCCGGTCTTTGCTATGCCGAATTCGCCTCGATGATCCCCATTGCGGGAAGCGCCTATGCCTATTCGTACGTCACCATGGGCGAATTGATCGCCTGGATCATCGGCTGGGCCCTGATCATGGAATACGCCCTGGGAGCCGCCACCGTATCGATCGCCTGGAGCGAGTACCTGAACAACCTGCTGGGAGGGCGGATCCCCTACGAATGGTGCCACTCCCCCTTTGAATCCCTGCATTCCGCCACGGGCGACCTGGTGAGCAAGATCACAACGCTGATGCCTGAAACCGCCGCTTCGGTGAAACAGGGCGTTTTACTGCTGACCGACGATCAGTTCGCGAAACTGCCGGCCGAACTGGCCGAACAGGTAACGGTCACCAGTGGCGTCATGAACGCACCGGCCCTCGTCATCCTGCTGCTGCTCACCCTTCTTCTGATCCGCGGCACCCAGGAAAGTGCCTTTGTGAATGCCATCATCGTATTCATCAAAGTGGCCATCGTGATCCTGTTCATCGCCATTGGCTGGAGCTTCGTACAATCCAGCAACCACAGCCCCTATTTCATACCGGCCGGAACCCCCGGACATGAAGGCGTGTTCAAGCACGGTTGGGGCGGTGTTCTTGGCGGTGCAGCCATCGTGTTCTTCGCCTTCATTGGCTTTGACGCGGTGAGCACGGCGGCACAGGAAGCCAAGAACCCCAAGCGCGACATGCCCATCGGCATCCTGGGCTCGCTGGTGGTATGCACCATCCTGTATGTACTGTTCGGACATGTACTCACCGGAGTGGCCAATTATGCCGAGTTCAAGACCGCAGGTAAAGAGGCCTCCGTAGCCTATGCCATCGAACATTATATGACCGGTTATAGCTGGCTGGCAACCGCCGTTACCGTAGCTATTCTGGCCGGTTTCTCCTCAGTGATCCTCGTGATGCTGATGGGACAGAGCCGTATTTTCTACACCATGAGCAACGACGGACTGATCCCGAAAGCGTTCGGCGCCCTGCACCCCAAATTCAAGACCCCGTATAAGGCGAACTGGATCCTGTTCGTTTTCGTGGGACTATTCGCTGCCTTTGTACCCGGCAGCGTTGCGGGCGACCTGACCAGTTTCGGTACCTTATTCGCGTTCGTACTGGTGAGTGCCGGTGTATGGATCATGCGCCGTAAAGCACCCAATATCCATCGTCCGTTCCGCACCCCGGCGGCACCCGTCGTATCGACCCTGGGTGTGATCATCTGCACCATGATGATCGTGGCCATCGACCAGCGCACCCTGAAAGTAGCCCTGGTATGGATGCTCATTGGCTTGGTGGTGTACTTCGGGTACAGCCGCAAGAACAGCAAGCTCAAGAGCTTCGCGGATATTCTGCCTACGGCCGACGACTTCCAGCGCAACAAATAACGATCGCCTGTCTCACTTCGGAAAACCGCCTTCGGGCGGTTTTTCCTTTTGTACCCATCCCGTACCTTTGCCCCCTCAATCAGGGACCGCCTATGGGACGCATTTTTGAAGTACGTAAATCGACCATGTTCGCCCGCTGGGACCGCATGGCCAAGCAGTTTTCCAGGATAGGAAAAGAGATCGTTATCGCTGTTAAGGCAGGGGGTCCCGATCCCACTACCAACCCGGCTCTCCGGCGCTGCTTCCAGAATGCCAAGGCCGTGAACATGCCAAAGGACCGGGTGGAAGCGGCCATCAAACGGGCCCAGGGCAAGGAAATGGCGAATTACGATGAGATCCTCTATGAAGGCTATGCGCCGCATGGGGTGGCCATCCTGGTGGAAACGGCCACCGATAACCACGTACGTACGGTTGCGAATATCAAATCGCATTTCAACAAAGGCGGCGGCGCGCTCGGCAACAGCGGCAGCGTGGCTTTTCAGTTCAAGAAAATGGGCGTATTCAAATTAAAACCCGAGGGATTGAATCCGGACGATATGGAACTGGAGCTGATTGACGTTGGCCTGGAAGAACTGGGTGAAAGCACCGGTGAGAACGGCGAGGAAGTATTGGTGATCCGCTGCGGGTTCACCGATTTCGGCCATATGCAAAAGGCCCTGGAGGAAAAGGGCCTCATCCCGCTGAGCGCGGAGGTGGAATGGATCCCGACCACCACCGTACCGCTGTCCGATGCCCAAGCCGAGGATGTGAGCAAACTGATCGAGAAACTCGAGCAGGATGACGATGTGCAGAAGGTCTTTCACAATATGGGCTGAGGCCCGCACCCCATGACCGACCGACCAGTGATCCTTTTCGATGGCGTTTGCCATCTCTGTGACCGCTGGGTACGTTTTGTACTCGAACGCGACCGCAAGGGTTTGTTCCGCTTCGCGCCGCTCCAATCCACTGCTGCTAAAGACTTGTTGGCCAGCCACGGACTTTCCGAGCAATTCCCGGACACGGTCATACTGTTTGAAAACGGAAAATGCCACACCCGATCCACCGCAGCACTTCGCATCCTGCGCCGCCTCCGCGGAGGCTGGTCCCTGCTATACGGACTGATCATCATCCCCCCGTTCATCCGCAACAGTGTCTATCGATGGATCGCCCGGAACCGCTACCGCTGGTTCGGCAAACGGGAGGAATGCATGGTCCCCGATCAGAAATGGGCTGAACGGTTCCTGTAAATGCACCCAAAGGCACCACCTGCTTACTGGCTGCCGATAACGGGTCTCGTATCGGTGATGATCGGATCGCTAACGGCTGTACAACAAGCCTATGGTGAATTTTACCCGTTTTGCTAGGAATTTAAAATTTTTCAGAATGCCTTCTGAAAAACAGCAAGTCGCAGGATATAAGTGTCAGTCGAGCTTTCGCATCACCAAGGCCATTCCTGCAGCCCCTGTGAAATAGGCCAGGAAGACATAGGCATTACTGAATAAAAGTGAAAAATCCTGCGGATCCCGTTTGAAAAGCCCCTGACTCAATAATCCGATCGCCAACAACATGGCCGGCAGGGAAACAAGCAGGACCGCCAGGGAGCAATTCCGAAATGCATGGGGGTCCTTACCCACGACCTGTTCCGATACCGCCTGAGTGAATACGGCGCCGAAAACACCCGTCACCAACCACAGGATGATCACCATGAGGGAGGAAGCGTCCAGACGCGACACCAGGTCCATAAAGATGAGTGTGATCTGTAACACGAAATTCGCAATGCATACAATCACCGTAGCGATGACGAAGGAAAAGATGTATTTGATTGTTTTTGGCATAGGAAAGAGTTGTGGTATTATAGGATAACCGGGCCTGGACCACGGACCCGGGTGCGCGGAAAGAGATGACCTTCCGACGCACCGAGCAATCGATAGAAAATCCGGCACTGATCACCCCGTCCTGCATCCTCACCCAAAAAGGACACCGTGGCAGGGGGCCTGTTATCCGGCCCCTTCCCTTCTCGGAGGATCGGATCCCAATGCCCGGGAATGAACACCCCGTTGCGAACACGGCCCCGCACGTATTCATAACCGGGACGATCGAGAATGAA
>JBJOMF010000239.1:0-2881 GCA_046052505.1 Bacteroidota bacterium
TCGAAGGTGCACGATCCCGCCAAGGGCATCACTTCCATAAAGAGTGGAAGACGGACCATACATCACTTCTACCTGTTCCAGCATGTTCTGGTCGATCGTGATGACATTTTGCAAGTGTCCCGACCGGAAGATAGCGGTATTGTGCCGGATGCCATCCACTACGATCAAGACCCTGCTGGCCTCGAAGCCGCGGATCACCGGGCTACTGCCTCCTTGCTGACTTTTTTGGATGAAAATATTTCCGGTGTTAAGCAGCAGGTCTCCAGTGTTTTGTCCATTCGTGCGTGCAATGGTTTTGGCCGTTACCAGGTCGATCCGTTGAACCAGAAATTTTTTTCGTTCGGCGAATTTGCTGGAATAGACGACCGCCTCCTCCAGATCTTTTTCATTGAGGGTGTCGATCTGTGCGTACGCACAGGGGTATATCAATACTGCCAACGGCAGCAATTGCCACTTTTTCATGCACTTTGTTTTAGGATGATGTGTGAGGGGTTCGGGATGAGATCATCATCCTTGCGGGGGTGGTGTTGGTACGCGTCGGATTCCGTCCGAGAGGGGATCCGAACTGCCACCGGCACGGTCATTCCGATGCCTGCGTACAGGACGCTCGGTCGTAAAATGGAGGGTATCCAATGCTTGTGGCATCTGTAACAGGTGTATCAGGTGCGTATGTTGCTGCTTTTGTCGTTCTTCCTGCCGTTCCCGGATCAGTTTCGTGAGCGCTTGCTCCTCTTCATCGAAGAGTCCGCAAATCTTTAGTCGGCCATCCGGAACGTTCTCGATCCGTTTTACATCGAATAGTTTTCCTTCCAGGAGCAGTTCTTTACCCAACCGGACCCATCGCAACTGCCCCTTGCTGATCAGGTATTCCTGCAGGAGAGTGGCTTCCAGGCGTTCTTCCATCCGGTGACGAATGGCGGATTGTTGCAAACGCGTCCAAAGGGTCCAGCCAGTCGGGGCAAGCAGGAGGAGCAGCAAGGTCCAAACGAATATGGAACGGTTCACGCGCTTCACAACGAATAAATATATCATTTTCTTTTCCGAACGAGGCTATCCATGGGATAACGGGCCTTGAGGGTATCCATCACAGACTGTGCCCAGCCGGTGATCAGGGCCTTCTCCTGGTCCGTTAGCCGGGCATCCCGGTGGATCCAGGTGTATGATTTCAGTGGCATTTCCCCCTCCTTCACCATTTCGATGGTCTCTTCCATCTTGTGATACTGGTAGCGGAGGGACCGGTGGGTGTATTCATCGAAGTTGAGTTCTTCCTTCCCTTCCTTTATATGCTTGTTCAGCCACCAGTGTACGGGTTGCAGCTTGGCGTACCAGGGATACCGTGTGTTATTGCTGTGGCAGTCGACACAGGCCTTGTCCAGCAGGTGCTTCACCGGTTCCGGTACGTTATACCGGGTTCCTATGTAATGTGTTTGCGGCCCCTCCGACCGGTTGCGTTTCGGATGGATGAACTGGATCACAACGAAAGCGGCCAATAAGGCATAGAGGATCTTGCGGAGCATTTGGATGGTTATTTACGTTTCGGTGAAAAGGACCTTTCCGGTCATCTCCTTCGGTACCGGCAGCCCCATGAATGTCAGGACCGATGGGGCGATATCGCCCAGTTTGCCGGTCTGCAGGCTTCCATTCCAGTCTTTGCTGATAACAAAGAGCGGCACCGGGTTGAGGGTATGCGCTGTATTGGGAGTGCCGTCCGGATTGATCATATAATCGGAGTTGCCGTGATCTGCAGTGAGGAAAACGGCATAGTCGTTCTGCAGGGCGGCCGTAACGACCTGTTCCACGCAATGATCCACCGTTTCGACGGCACGGATGGCTGCTTCCCAAACACCGGTATGACCCACCATATCGGCATTGGCATAGTTGAGTACGCCGAAATGGAAGGATCGTTCCCTCAGTTCCTTTACGACGGCGTCTGTCAGTATGGGGGCACTCATTTCCGGCTGAAGGTCGTAGGTAGCCACTTTAGGGGATGGGATCAGAATGCGTGCTTCACCCGGGAAGGGCTCTTCCCGTCCGCCACTGAAGAAAAAGGTGACATGCGGATACTTTTCGGTCTCGGCCGCCCGAAGTTGACGGCAGCCCTGCTCCGCTATGACCTCTCCAAGGGTGCGGGTGAGGTGGTCGTTCTCGAATATCACGTGAACGTTCCGGAACCGGCTGTCGTATTCCGTCATCGTAGTGTAGTGCAGGTCCAGTTTCCGCATATTGTGCTCGGGCAGATCGGTCTGTGTCAGCACCTGCGTGATCTCCCGGCAGCGATCCGTTCTGAAATTGAAGCAGATCGCCACATCGCCGTCCCGGATCAGGCCCAGCGGTGATCCATGCGTATCCCGCACGACGATCGGCAGGATGAATTCATCGGTCACCTGTGCAGCGTAGGAACGTTCCGTAGCCTCCACTGCATCCGTGGTGAAAACACCTTGGCCCAGGACAAGGGCATCGTAGGCCTTTTTCACGCGGTCCCACCTTTTGTCGCGGTCCATCGCGAAATAACGTCCGCATACCGTTGCGATCCGACCGGTGGTTCGGTCCATATGTTCCTGCAGGTCGCGTAGGAATCCTATTCCACTTTTGGGGTCGCAATCGCGCCCGTCGGTGAAGGCATGAACGCAGACGTCCCGAAGGCCTTCCGCATGGCATCGGTCCAGGATCGCTTTCAGGTGCGAGAGATGAGCGTGTACGCCTCCGTCGCTGACCAGTCCGAGCAGGTGCAGGGTTTTTTGTTCTTTTTTCGCATGTTGGAGGGCTTCCAGGAGGGTCTTGTTGGAAGCAAAGGAACCGTCGCGTATGGCTACATGGATTCGCTGCAGTTCCTGGTATACGATGCGGCCGGCTCCGAGATTGAGGTGCCCTACTTCCGAGT
>JBJOMF010000240.1:0-6570 GCA_046052505.1 Bacteroidota bacterium
TCCCCGAAGAGGGTGGTATCCTGCGACTGGCGGAAAAATGTTCCGGTTCCGGTGATTGCCGAAAGATGCCCCCTTCCGGCGGTGTGATGTGCCCCAGTTACATGGCCACCCGCATGGAGAAGGACACGACAAGAGCCCGGGCCAATCTGTTGCGGCAGTTCCTGGGCAACGAACACGACGCGCGGCCGTTCGACCATGAGGAAATCAAAGAGGTGATGGACCTCTGCCTGAGTTGCAAGGCCTGTAAGACCGAATGCCCCTCGTCGGTGGACGTGGCCAAGATGAAAGCGGAATTTCTGCAGCAGTATTACGACCGGCACGGTATTCCGCTGCGCAGCCGTTTGATCGGGGCATTCAGCCGGCAGATGAAATGGGCCAGCAGGTTCCCGGCCCTGTTCAACGGATTCTTTGGAGTGCCTGTTTTCCGTAAACTGGCCAATCGGATAATAGGGTTCCATCCCGAAAGGACCCTGCCCCGAATGGCAGGACAGACCCTGCGGCACTGGTTTCGGAAACGGGTTCCGCAACCAGGCCATGCGGCTTCAGACCGCAAGGTCTTCTTCTTCTGCGATGAATTCACCAACTACAATGATGCCGAGATCGGTAAAAAAGCCATCCTGCTGCTGGAAGGTCTGGGATATACCGTGATGATGCCGGACCATGGGGAAAGCGGCCGCACCTGGCTGTCGAAAGGCTTGCTTCGAAAGGCGCGAGCGATCGCCAACCGGAACATCCGGATCTTTTCATCCCTGGTTACGGAACGGACCCCCCTGATCGGATTGGAGCCATCCGCGATCCTCAGCTTCCGGGATGAATATGTCGACCTGGCCGATGAAGCGATGCTGCCCGCCGCTCGGGAACTTGCCAGTCATTGCTTTACGCTGGAGGAGTTCATCGCCCGGGAAGCGCGTGAGGGACGGATCGACCGGAATCGGTTCCATGACGAAAAAAAATACCTGCTCGTGCATGGTCATTGTTACCAGAAAGCCCTTTCGGACATGCAACACACGATCGATTGCCTGCAGTTACCGACCGGCTATGCCGTGACACTGATCCCTTCCGGCTGCTGCGGTATGGCCGGTTCCTTCGGCTATGAGCGTGAACATTATCCCATTGCACAGGCCATCGGTGAACTTGTACTGTTTCCGGCCGTGCGCAGCGCCGCACCCACTACATTCATCGTGGCTGCAGGTACTTCTTGCCGCCACCAGGTGAAAGACGGAACCGGAAGGCAGGCACACCACCCCGCAGAGATCCTTCACGACGCATTGCGGCCCAATACCATAGGGGCCAAGGGGTCCTGATCCTGGTTTGCGAATCACGGAAAAACCGCCACGACCCCGGCTTTAACCCTTTCTTTTAGAACCATTTCGGTTAAATTTGCGTTTATACTGAATAGAAACCGATCCGCTATGTTACAATTCCCGATTTACCTGGACCATAATGCTACAACTCCCTGTGATCCAAGGGTTGTGGAAGCTATGATCCCCTACTTCACCCAGAGTTTCGGCAATGCCGCCAGCCGCAATCACAGCTTTGGCTGGCAGGCGGAGGATGCGGTCGACAAGGCCCGCGAGCAGGTGGCCCGGCTGATCGGTGCCGACCCCAAGGAAATCATCTTCACCTCCGGCGCCACGGAAGGGGACAACCTCGCTATCAAAGGTGTTTTTGAGATGTATGCCAGCAAGGGCAATCACATCATTACCTGCAACATCGAGCATAAGGCCGTACTCGACACCTGCAAGCATATCGAAAAGGAAGGGGGTGAGGTTACATACCTGTCCGTGAAGCCCAACGGCCTGATCGACCTGGCCGAGCTTGAGGCCGCCATCAAGCCCAATACCATCCTGATCGCGCTGATGTATGCGAACAACGAGATCGGTACCGTCATGCCAATGCGTGCGATCAGTGCCATCGCAAAAAAACATGGGGTCCTTGTATTCAGCGATGCCACCCAGGCCGTGGGCAAAATCCCCGTGGATGTGAACCAGGACGGGATCGACCTGATGGCCTTCACCGCACATAAGATGTACGGACCGAAGGGTGTGGGTGCCCTCTATGTTCGCCGGAAGAATCCCCGCGTTAAGGTCACCGCCCAGATGGACGGTGGCGGACATGAGCGCGGTATGAGAAGCGGCACGCTCAACGTGCCGGGGATCGTAGGACTCGGTAAAGCCTGTGAGATCTGCCAAACGGAGATGCAGGAAGAAAGCGAACGCCTGCGTAAGATGCGGGACCGCCTGGAAACGGAACTGCTCAAGATCGAGGAATCCTACCTGAATGGCGACAAAGAGCAGCGCCTGCCTCATGTGACCAATATCTCGTTCAAATACGTGGAAGGAGAGGGGCTGATGATGGGCTTCAATAAAAATATCGCCCTGTCGTCCGGCTCAGCCTGTACCTCTGCGTCGCTGGAACCCAGCTATGTGCTCAAGGCCCTGGGCCTCGGAGACGACCTGGCCCACAGTTCGCTCCGATTCGGACTGGGCCGCTTTACCACAGACGAACAGATCGACTTTACCGTACAGCAGGTCACCCAGACGGTGAACAAGCTCCGCGAGATGAGTCCGCTGTGGGAAATGTTCAAGGAGGGCATCGACCTGAACACTATTGAATGGGCGCATCACTGATAATTTATAATTTTACTCAACAGATAACAAAAACGAACGTATGGCATACTCTGAAAAAGTCATAGACCACTACCAGAATCCCAAGAACGTGGGAACATTGGACAAGAACAAGAATAATGTAGGCACCGGGTTGGTGGGCGCCCCTGAATGCGGGGATGTGATGCGTCTGCAGATCGAGGTGGACGATGCGACCGGTATCATCAAAGACGCCAAGTTCAAGACTTTCGGATGCGGTTCCGCCATCGCCTCCTCTTCCATCGCCACCGAGTGGCTGAAGGGCAAGACCGTGGATGAGGCCGTCAAGATCGATAACATGGAGATCGTGGAGGAGTTGAACCTGCCCCCCGTCAAGATCCACTGTTCCGTACTGGCCGAAGACGCGATCAAGGCGGCCATCAACGACTACCGGAAAAAGAACGGCCTGCCCGAGCTGACCTTCGAGGAAAGCGTGATCCATTGAGGTAACCCGTACGGATATGAGCGTCATTACCGAAAACAGCATCTACATCAGTGACAAAGCGCGCGATAAAGTGCGCCAGCTCATGACCGATGCCGGCATTGCCGGTGACCCCGCGTATTTCCTTCGGGTGGGGGTCGTCGGGGGCGGATGCTCCGGCCTCAGCTACAAACTTGACTTCGACAATGAGAGCCGCTCGATGGACCAGGTTTTCGAAGACAATGGCGTCAAGATCGTGACGGACCTGAAAAGCTTCCTGTACCTCGTCAATACCACACTGGATTTCTCCGACGGCCTTAATGGCAAAGGGTTCTATTTCAGCAATCCCAATGCCAGCCGTACCTGCGGCTGTGGGGAGAGTTTTTCGGTCTGACCCTGTTAAAGACGATACAAATCTGCTTGAGAACGGACCTCCTGTTCTCATTTTGTTTTGCAGCCAACCGCTTTGTGCTATTTTGCAGTCCGCATGTGGCCGGTTTGTAAAAAAGAGATCCGCCAGTTCTTCAGCAGCCTCACCGGGTATATCGCGATCGTGGTATTCCTGCTGGTGAACGGGCTGGTGCTGTTTGTATTCCCTGATAACATCTTCGACTTTGGATATGCGACGCTCGACCGGTTCTTTCAATTGGCTCCCTGGGTGCTGCTGCTTCTGATCCCTGCCGTCAGCATGCGAAGCTTTTCCGAGGAATTCCGAACCGGCACCTTCGAGATCCTGCAGACCCGACCGCTGACAAGGACCCAGATCACCGTGGGTAAGTACTTGGCCAGTTTCCTGGTATCCGTCATGGCCTTGCTTCCTACGCTGCTGTATACCCTCACCATACAGCGGCTGTCGGCCGGTGAAGGCCTCGACAGCGGAGCCACCATCGGTGCCTATATCGGCCTGTTCTTCCTTGCAGCGGTATTCACATCCATCTGTATCTTCTGCAGCAGCCTCACCTCGAATGCGGTGGTGGCCTTTATCGGCGGACTTATCGCTTGCGCCACATTGTATTACGGATTCAGTGCGGTCTCGCGCCTGCCAGCGCTTCGAAACGGAATCGATTATTATGTGGAAATGGCGGGCATCGATTTTCATTACAGAAGCATCAGCCGCGGTCTCATCGATACGCGGGACCTGCTGTATTTCCTTTCCGTGATCGTTTTCTTTCTGTCATTCACGAACCGAAACCTCAAAGCACGCTGAAGACCCTAACCGTATGAACCTCATCGACCGCATGGAACGTTCCCGTCTGGGGTGGGTCACCCTCCTGATCGCTCTGATCGGCGTCAATGTATTGGGGTCCATCCTGCACCTGCGGTTCGACCTGACACGGGAGAAACGATATACCTTGAGCCGGGCTACACGGACCGCGATACGGCAGCTCAACGGTCCGTTGGAAGTGGATGTATTCCTGAAAGGGGAATTCCCCTCCGGATTCCGAAAGCTGGCAAATACCACCCGCGAATTTCTGTCCCTGCTGCGCGACCAGAACAACGGTCAGGTCCGATACCGCTTCATCTCACCGGAAGAACCCGTTCCCGGAGCCCGGGTCAGCTGGGGTGATTCGCTGGTACGTCTGGGTGCCGTTCCCATCAACCTCACCGTGCAAAAGAAGGCGGGGGAGAGCAGTAATATCCTGTTTCCGACCGCCCTCGTGAAATACAACGGTCGTCAGTCGCTCGTGAACCTGTATCCGGGTGCATCGGGTCAGATCTCACAGGATGAGATCAACCAGGCCGAGGCCCTCCTGGAATACCAGTTCCTCCAGGCGGTCGACCGCCTGACCCGCGACCGGTTGCCTGGGATCGCTTACGCCACCGGCCATGGCGAGCCGACCGACGGCCGCACCTACGACCTGACGCAGGCGCTGCAGGAGGGCTATCGTTTCGGAACGCTGGATCTCGCACAGGCAGCACTGATACCCAAAGAGGTGGACCTGCTCCTGCTCGTGAAGCCGACCCAGGGTTTTACCGAGGAGGAGAAACTGAAGATAGACCAGTTCGTGATGCGTGGCGGACGCCTGCTTTGTTTCATCGATAACCTGATCGCCGAGCAGGACAGCCTGGCCCTGAAATCCGAAACGATCGCCTTCGACCGCAACCTGAACCTCACCGACCTGTTCTTCCGCTATGGGCTGCGTATCAACACGGACCTGGTCATGGACCTGCAGTGCGATGCCATCCCCTTTGTGGTGGGTGGCACAGCTGATAATCCGCAGCTGGAATTCCTGCGCTGGAATTATTATCCTGTGCTTAATGCAGTCTCCGGCCGTATAACCCGGCGGCAAGGGTACGTTTCCGGACGATTCGTCAACTCGATCGACACCATACAAACGGAGGGGATCACCAAGGAGCCCCTGCTCGTGACCTCACCGAATTCCCGGATCATCAGCACCCCGGCTCTGATCAGTCTCAATGAAAACAAAGATGTTCCCGAGGACGCCCGCTTTCGACGCAATGCCATCCCCGTGGCCCTTCTGCTGGAAGGCCGGTTCCCTTCGCTGTTCCGAAACCGCCTTGCCGCATCGCAGCGAGATACGCTGAGGGCCAGGGGTCAGGCCTTTCAAGACTTGTCCGTTCCGGGCCGTCTGATCGTTGTAGCCGATGGCGATATCGTTCTCAACGATTTCCTGCCGCCCGAATCGGCCGGTGCCGAACCGCAGCCCCTGCCCATGGGCTGGAACCGGTACACCTATACCGAATACCTGCGGCAATCACCCCGCAGCCGCCTCTTCATCCCTGCTGCCAACAAGGAGTTCCTGCTCACCTGTGTGGAATACCTCATCAGTAATCCCGACATCAGCGCTACCCGAAACAAGGAAATCGTGCTGCGCCTCCTGGATGGCAAGAAAGTGGCAGCCCAACGCGGCAACTGGCAACTGCTCAACTGCGTCCTGCCCGTTCTGTTGGTCATTGGTGCCGGCTGGTTCTACCAACAGCTTCGCAAGCGAAAATATGCGGCCTGAGCCGACAGGGGCATCCTATCTTTGTGCCTCCACGTAATCCTTCTACATGACGACCGACCAAATCACGTATCTGGTATTCGGCCTGGTGCTGGTGCTGGCTCTGGCATTCGACCTGGGACTGCTCAGTAAAAAGGATCAGAAAATCACGATCCGCCAGGCCTTGTATCAGACGTTCTTCTGGGTCGGTCTCGCCCTGGCTTTTTTCGTGTTCATGTGGATCGAGAAAGGTGAACGGCTGGCTCTGGAATACCTGAGCGGGTACCTCATGGAATGGAGTCTCAGTATTGATAATATTTTTGTATTCATTCTCATCTTCACCGCCTTTTCCGTCAAAGAGCGGCATTATGGTCGGGTACTGCTCATCGGGATCCTTATGGCGATCCTGTTCCGGGTCCTCTTCATCACCGTGGGGGTGGCCCTGGTCGAACGGTTTCATTGGGTCCTCTACCTGTTCGGAGCCTTCCTCCTGTTCACCGGCTATAAGATGTTCACCGCTTCCGATGACGAGGAATTCGACCCCCATGACAGTAAGGTG
>JBJOMF010000241.1:0-5858 GCA_046052505.1 Bacteroidota bacterium
ATCATCGATGTGGAAGCGGATGAACTGATCATGGACCTCCCGCACGATCCCAACCTGAAGGTGCTGGACGTTCGAGGGGAGACCGAGTTTGCCGACGGGCATCTGCGACAGGCCATGAATATCCCACTGTCTGAATTGACGGACCCCGCCTCGATGAGTGGAGTAGAGGAACAGCACAATGTATATATACATTGTGCCGGCGGATACCGCAGCGTGATCGCTGCGTCCCTGATGAAACGCCAGGGAATACATAACCTGCGAAACATTTTGGGCGGATGGGGCAAGATCCGGGAACAGGAAAAGGCCGACATCGTAAAAGAGAGCCGGGTACTGAACTGACCCGCGGACATTCAGCTCTTAGTTTCCTTACCGCTTACTACGGATCCAGGCATCGAGCTCCGGTGAACTCTCACAACTGATGATCGCCGCATAGCGCGGCTGGTTCCCGTTATGCACGCCCACATGCCAGAGACGCTGGGAGTCCACCACGAAATGCGCGCCCTTTGGCATCGGAACCCGGGCCTCCGACTCCCGAATCGGAAGATGGTTCTCGTCACTATCATATAGCAGCATATAACTGTCCGGATTATCGGTCAGCTCGATCCACATACGAACCACCCAACCTTCCCCTTCGGGGTTGAGCCGGTTATTGTCATCGCGATGGACTGAACGGAGTGCCTGATCATGACCCTGGGGCTCCAGTTTGATGACCCGGACCCGTCCGAAATTGGCGGGAATGGAACGGATATAGGCCATGAGGTTCGGACAACGATCCGTGTTGGATGTAAACAGGGCATGCTTGTCCGGCTTGCCATTTTCCCAAAAACCCTTGCACTCCAGGGTACCATCACAGGAGGCGAGGGGCGCAAAATTGGTATCTCCTCCGCTTTTCCAATCCATATATACGAGACCTTCCCATTCAGAAGCCGGAATAGAGGAAATATCGAGGGTTTTCAAGATCACATACCCTTTATCCTCCATTACCGGCATTCGGTAATGCGGCGTTTTCAGGGGGATCTTTACGGACCAATGCTGTTCGTGGGGCCAGAAAATGGCGGGGGTAGCAGACATAGATCGAGATTGTTGAGATTTTAGAGAAGCAAAATTACTGAAATGAATGGATTGCGGTCACGCTCCCTCAGCCGATGACCGATCCCCGTTCCGCTGACCAGACCCATTTCCAACGCCGGTGGCTCCACAACCACATATCCGGATACGTTCGAATTACGTCCTCCAGATAGCGAACGAACTGAATGGTGAGCTCGGTCTCGCTGGTTTGTCCCGCATGTTCCGCTGCCAGGGTGAAGACCACCTCATAATGCCCCCTGCGGGGCTTATGGATAAACGCGAAAAAGGTGGTGAGATTGTTGGATACGGCTGCCCGTGCCGGTCCTTTTACAAACGGCGTGGGCCTTCCAAAGAACCGGACCCACCAGGCATTGTCCGGATGTCCGGGGTTCTGATCGGCTACCAGCCCCAGAATGTATTGCCGGTCACGGTACGGTGCGAACTCCTCCGCCATTTTAGTCGCATCGAGCATGATGGTTCCCCCACGGGCACGGATCGAATGCATGAGACGGGCAAACACCTTGCTGGTCGGCGGCATATAGACGGCCAGCAGGGTGGACGCGAACCGGTAGCCAGCAACTACATTGCCCCACTCCCAATTGAAATTATGCCCGAGATGGATCTGAATACGGTTTCCTCCGCCGGCGTGCCGGTTTACGAGGTCCCAATTGCCCTGAAATCGCTTTTCAAGGAAGCGTCGGGAGGCGGTCATCATCTTGATGATCTCGACGAAGGTATCGATCAGGTTCCGGTAATAGCGCTTGGCGATACGCTTCCGCTCTGCTTCGGTCTTATCGGGAAAGGCGATCAGAAGGTTGGCCATCGTGACCGCTCGCCGGTACTTGAAAACATAGAATACCAGCAGGTAGATACCATCTGAGATCAGATACAAAATCCGGATGGGCAGCAAAGAGATCAGGTACAGGAAGAAACGGACGATATGGTACATCAGGAGGGGGAATATTTAGTAAGGAGGCCGGTACGCATTGGGGAGCGACGGCTCGGGTAACGCACTTGATCCGGCCACGGACCGCACAAAGGCTCAAGCGCACAAACCGACTGCCGGTGCCGTCTCACAACACGATATTTTGAACCAGCGGACTTTGCTCCGGATGGTCGGTATTGTAATGGAGACCCCTGCTTTCTTGACGGAACGAGGCTCCTTTTACGATCAGATAACCCACGGTAATCATATTGCGCAACTCCAGCAACTGAGGCGACAACCTGCTGCTCTGATAGAGCTGCTCGGTTTCCTCCCATAACAGGTCGAGGCGGCGCATGGCCCGTTGCAGGCGGGTATTGTTCCGGACGATCCCTACATAGTCGCTCATGACCTGCTGCAGCTCCTTAAGGCTCTGCGTGATCAGGATCATTTCCTTGGGTTCAGTGGTCCCTTCGGCGTTCCAGTCGGGGATATCGGACCGGATGACGACCTGGTCGATCCGATCGGCGCTGTCGATGAAACAGCGGTGGGCGAAGACCATGGCCTCGAGCAGAGAATTACTGGCCAGCCGGTTTGCACCGTGAAGTCCGGTAGAGGCACACTCTCCGCAGGCATAGAGCCGACCGAGGGAACTTCGACCCCAATCATCGGTCTTGATACCCCCGCAGCTGTAGTGGGCTGCCGGGGCCACCGGGATCATATCACGGGTGATGTCGATACCCTGCTCGCGGCACTTTTCATAAATATTTGGAAAGTGGCCGACGAATGCATCTTTCCCGATCGAACGGCAGTCGAGCCAGACATGTTCCGTACCGGAACGTTTCATCTCGCTGTCGATCGCTCGGGCCACGATATCCCGGGGTGCCAGATCGGCACGATCGTCGTAGCGGGCCATAAAAGCCTCACCATGGTGGTCCCTGAGTATCCCGCCGTCGCCCCGGACAGCCTCGGTGATCAGGAAGGCATGACCGCCCCTGCCGGATTCATAGAGGGCGGTGGGATGAAACTGGATAAACTCCATGTTCTCGATACGGCCCTTGGCCCGGTAGACCATGGCGATGCCATCCCCGGTAGCGATGGACGGATTGGTGGTGGTGCGATACACCTGGCCGTTACCGCCGGTAGCCAGCAGGGTAACGCGGGAGAGGATCTTCTCGATCCGCTGGTTCTCTAGGTTTAGTACATAGACCCCGTAACAAACGATGTCAGGCGTGGCCTTGGTCACGAGATAGCCCAGGTGGTGCTGGGTGATCAGGTCTACCACAAAGCAATGCTTCACGAATTCGATGTTCGGCTGTTCGGCCACGGCTGCCAGAAGGGCCCGTTCCAGCTCCCAGCCGGTAATATCCTTATAATGAAGGATGCGGTGTTCGGAATGTCCGCCCTCACGGCCGCGCTTGAAATCACCGTCGGCCTCTTTATCGAAACGGGTACCCCAATCGATGAGTTCCGCCACCCGCTCCGGGCCTTCCTTCACTACGATCTCCACGATGGCACGGTTACATAGACCATCGCCCGCAATGAGTGTGTCGTCGATATGTTTCTCGAAACTGTCGTTTTCCAGGTCGTTCACAACGGCGATGCCACCCTGCGCATACTTGGTATTGGTCTCATCGGCGGCAGCTTTGGTGATCACCATCACCCGCTTCTCAGGAAACCGGTCGGCAACCTTCAGGGCGTAGGTGAGACCGGCGATACCGGACCCAATGACAAGGAAGTCGGTCTGCTGCATACCTCAACCGGCAGGGAGCTGACCCCGCCGGCCGCTAAGATACTTCAAGACACCCGTAACAATCCCGAACTGGGCCAGTCCGTAGGTGAGCATGATCGCAATGCCTGCGCCTGGAAAGGGCCGGTAGAATTTATTCAGGGCCAGCAGCGAATCGGATAATACAAAGAGGAGGGCACCTGCTATCATCCAGCCGCCGGCCGCCCGGTCCGATCCTGTTGATAAGGCCCTCATATGGAGGGCTTGCAGGAGCATATAACTGATTACGATGCCATAGATACGTACCGGCACGCTCATATCGCCAAGATGAGGACCCAACCAGAACATCAGACCCGCATAGAACAGGACCACGGGACCCAGAAGCCAGAAACTCGAAACGATCCTTTCCTGAAGACGTAACCGGTGAAAAAAAACGATATAGCACACATGGGCCAGCAGGAATGCGGATAGCCCGAGCATGAAAAACAAAGAACGCTGCTGCTGAAAAAGCAGCAAAACATCCCCCGCGCCCGAAAGGAACAGGGCCGATATCACCCAACGGTCGGCACGGACCGAAGCGTACCGGCAGGCCTGAATCAGCCAGCCGATCAGCAATGGCATGAGCAGGGGCTTTGAAGCCTCTTCAAGAAAGCGGAAACCGTTTGCCACCGCCACGAGATCGGCAGTCAGGCATAAGAAAAAGGCAATGACCCAAGCGGAGCGTTTCATGTCAGAGGGGTTGGTTCTATCCAGGCACCGTGCTCCTTGAGCAATCCGATCAGCTCTTCCACGGCGACCTCACTGTTCACATTCCGCTTCATGATATCCTTTCCTTTGTATAGGGTGATCTTTCCGGGACCGCTGCCCACGTAACCGAAATCGGCGTCCGCCATCTCGCCTGGTCCGTTCACGATACAGCCCATAATGGCGATCTTCACTCCTTTGAGATGATGGGTGACAGCCCGGATGCGGGCTGTGGTCTCCTGCAGGTCGAACAGCGTACGGCCGCAACTGGGACAGCTGATGTACTCCGTTTTAGAGATCCGGGTCCGGGTGGCCTGCAGGATACTGAAGGCGGTATTGTTGGTGAATTGATTGAGGTCCTTTACTTCCAGATAGGTGCGGCCGGCCGTTTTCGTATACTCCATTCCCGCAGCACCGGTATAACCGAGCCAAATTCCATCGCCGAAGCCGTCCAGCAGCAAAGCGCCGGTCTCCGTTGCAAAATGAATAAGATGCTCGTCGGGTGTCTGCCAGCTGCTGTCTGCCATCAACAGTGCCGGATTACGGATCCCACGGTGCTGGAATTCCATGAACAGGCGACGCACCGCATGCACCGGATCGCTGTGGGCCGATCGCAAACAGAGTACGACGGCGGGGTCATTGGCCAACGTATCCAGATGCGAGTGATCGTTCACGGGTGTTGCATCGCTGTAGGCTTCGACCATCACGAAATTGAGATGGGGGCTGCGAACAGATGCTTCCGCATAGCCCTTGTCGGAGAAGAGGGGAAGGTATTTCTGCTGGTCCGACGCCAGCTGCCAAGTGGCAGGGTATACGATGACCTTTAGTGTTCCGGGCAGGTCGAATTCGAGCAGCTGATTCCCTGTGAACAGGAAATCCGCCGCCGCATCCCCGATCGACCATTTATCAGTAACCCTATCATATGTATACCCAATACTTCGCAGATGCTCGGGCTTGATCGTGGCGATGCGACTGAGGTCAGCTACTACCACCGGCACCTGTTTTCCCCCGATCACGTCCGTCGGGAAACTATCACGCCGGTTGTATTCAAAAGGAGAATAGGTCGGCCGGTCGATCGCGGGGATACCGGGCTGATGGCCGGATGCGGATCGGCTCTGGTAGCGTTGAACGATATCACGGCATACAGGGATCTCAAACTCGGGATCTTCCGTGAGGGAAACCCGAATCGTATCGCCAATACCGTCCTCGAGCAGGGTGCCGATCCCGATCGCCGATTTGATCCGGCCGTCCTCCCCGTCACCGGCCTCCGTCACACCCAGGTGCAGGGGATAGCATTCTCCGAATTCCTCCTGCATGGTCCGCACAAGCAGCCGGTAGGCCTGCACCATCACCTGAGGATTGCTGCTCTTCATGCTCAGCAGGATATTGTGAAAG